>NZ_JBFTIN010000018.1:0-114981 GCF_056394785.1 Rhizobium sp. 10N414
CGTCAAGGTCGTCAAGGTCAAGTCGGTCGCCGAGCTGGTCGAGAAGCTTAAAGTCGAAGCCGGCGTGCTTTAAAGGTTCGAGAAAGGGAGATATATCCATGGCCATTCTTCTTCTGGCTGATCACGACGGCAGCCACCTTTCCGACCAGACCGCCAAGGCGCTGACGGCGGCGACACAGATCGCCAAGGAACAGGGAAGCGACGTCACCATCCTCGTCGCCGGCAAGGGCGCCAAGGCTGCGGCCGATACCGCTGCCAAGCTGTCGGGTGTCTCCAAGGTGCTGCTTGCAGAAAGCGACGAGTTTGCCAACAACCTGGCCGAGCCGCTGGCGGAGCTCATCTATTCCATTGCGGCCGACTACGACACGATCATCGCCGCCGCCACCTCGACCGGCAAGAATGTCATGCCGCGCGTCGCAGCCCTGCTCGATGTCGCCCAGGTCTCCGAAATAACAGAGGTGGTCTCCGCTGACACCTTCAAGCGGCCGATCTATGCCGGCAACGCCATCCAGACGGTGCAGGCGACCGACGCCAGACGAGTCATCACCGTGCGCACCGCCTCGTTCTCCCAGGCCGTTCCCCAAGGCCTAACTGCTGCCGTCGAGGAAATCTCGACGGCAGCTCTTTCTTCATCGCCACTGTCGACCTTCGTCAAGGACGCGCTGTCGGCCTCCGACCGCCCGGAACTGACGTCTGCGAAGATCATCATCTCCGGTGGTCGTGCGCTCGGCTCTGCCGAAAAGTTCAGGGAAGTCATCCTGCCGGTTGCCGACAGGCTCGGTGCTGCCGTCGGCGCCTCACGTGCCGCCGTCGATGCCGGCTACGCCCCGAACGACTGGCAGGTCGGCCAAACCGGCAAGGTCGTCGCTCCTGATCTCTACATCGCCTGCGGCATCTCGGGTGCCATCCAGCACCTCGCCGGCATGAAGGATTCGAAGGTCATCGTCGCCATCAACAAGGACGAGGAGGCGCCGATCTTCCAGGTCGCCGACTACGGCCTCGTCGCCGATCTCTTCGACGTCCTGCCAGAGCTGGGGCAGTCCGTCTAGCCCAGCGTTAATGCGACTTTTCGATCGGGTGCGGCTGGGGAAGTCACGAGTTTGGGATTTGGAATGGCTTTGGCTCGGCTGCGGCGGAAATATAGAGCGGGTGGGACGGGTACCCGCCCGCCGTGACCTCAAGCGCGTAGAGCTTCGATGTTGCAAGCATTCGACAAACGCCGGAGGCTCGATCAAGGTAGGCGCCATGCCTTCCCCAACCGCAGACGATGCGCTCGCAGCTTTCGGGCATTTTACGCAAGTAACGATCGTTTTCCGGCCCAATGGGGTCCTCCCATTCGTAGATCAGTCTTGGCTTTGGCGATCGGAGAGCAAAGAGATTTCCGATAACAAGACCACCGAACCCCCATGATTTTGCAAAGGCGATACATCTGCGAAGCGTCGGATCGATGCTGTGGGCGTCGGCGGTGGACGGATTGAGCATCAGGAAGCCGACAGCTTCCTTCCGAGGGTCCCACTGCCGCTCCAGCCGGTAGCGGTAGCAGCCACTTTCTGAAAACAGTGCAGACGAGATGGTGAAGTCGCTCATTCGCCTTTCCGTCATCTCCCAATCCTGATGCGTTGCCAGACTGGGCGCACCCACTGCTTCAGATGTCCTCCCAGGGGAAAGAGTCCAGCCGCTCCGCCCCACGGGATGTGACAAGCACTTGAGTTTCCAGCTTGATGCTCTCCGAACCTGCCTCCGCGATCAGACTTTCGACATTGAGAACCATGTTCTCTTCAATGAAACCGCCGAAGTTCTGGTCGAAATCTGGGTGCAGCAGGATGCCGGGCCATTCGTCGGCCATTCCTGTCCCATGCACTGCCAGAGTATAGCGATAAGGCTGGTACTTTTCAGGAATGCGCCAGCTCCTTTCGTTGAATTCGACGAATGTCATGCCGGGACGAATGATCGACAGGTTGTGCTCGATCTGGTCCAGTGCTGCGGAATAAAGCTCCCTTTGCCTGTCATTCATTGCCACATGGCCGCAGGTCCATGAGCGCGAGAGGTCGGCGCAATATCCGTACGGTCCGATCATGTCGGTATCGAAAGAGATCATCTCGCCGCGCTTTGTCACGTAGTCGGAGCACTCCTGGTACCAGGGATTGGTCCTTGGGCCGGCGGTCAACAGCTTCGTCTCGAGCCACTCGCCGCCGCTACGGGCGTTTTCAAAGTGCAGCTCCGCCCAGATTTCCCGCTCGGTTCGTCCGGGCTCGGACACCTCGTACATGCGCGCCATGCCGGCTTCACACACCCGGATCGTCCAGCGCATCAGTTCGATTTCTTCGGGGCTTTTGATCGAGCGCGCTCGTTCGGCCAGTTCCTGGCCGTCGAGCAACTGAAAACCGCGCTTTCGAAGCTCGGATGCCGGCGCTGGTTCCAGCCTGTCGACCGCGAGCCTCTTGTTGCGACCGTGGGACGTCAGGATATCTGCGATCTCGTCGGCCCAGTCTTGCATCCTTTGCTCGACCAGATTGCCTGACGTGAAGAACAGGAAGGATTTCGACGTCCGGATTTCATCGATACCGGGAAGTCCGTCATTGACGTGCTCCGCGCCCTCGAATTCGAACATGATTGCCGGGCCATCAGCCAGAATGAGCGCATATCGGGAGGGGTTATGCATCGTCCAGATGCTCATGTTCGATGAATCGAACGCATAACGGATGTTGACGGGATCGTATAAGAGTAGCGCCGAACAATCCCATTCCCGCATTTTCGATCGAAGGCGGGTCAGACGATATCGTCGCGCGGTATCGAGCGTCTGGAGCGGGATCGGACTGATGAGCGACCGGTCGGTTCCTGCCGGATTGAGATAGGCCTGCTTGCGTTCGTCCTTGAATACCGAGGAGCCCTGGTCGGAAATGCTGTCGCTAAGCAGCATGGTCGATCCCTAATTGTTGTCGAAGGAGAGGGTGCCGGGCCTGTGCCGGCCCTAGCGGTCAATTACCAAGTCGCTGAGAGGCTTGGAGCAGCAAGGCAGGAATAGTCCGGCGTCGATCTCTCTTTGCCTTATGCCGCCATTGTGGTTCATATCCACCGCACCGGAAACCAGCTTCGACTTGCAGGTACCGCAGACGCCGTTGGAGCAGGATGACGGCAGCCGCACGCCCGATTTCTTGGCGCAGGAAAGCACCGTCTGGTCGTCTGCGACCTCTATCTTTTTCGATTGTTTGGCGAACTCGACCTGGAAAACCTTGTTTGGGATCGTGGCCTCGCCGATGGCCGCCGGTTCCTCGATGATGGCGGCATCGAAGCTCTCTTCGATGTAGCTCCCCTGGGGCACCCCGAGTTGCGCGGTGATCGAGCGTGCCGCGGCCATGAAAGGTGCTGGACCGCAGCACATTACGGTTCTTTCCGCGATATCCGGCACGGCGAGCTTCAGGAATTCGGGCGAGATGCGCCCCGTCAGCCCCGGCCAGGATGGCTCTCCATCGACGCTTTCGGGCAGAAACTGCAGGCGAAGACCCTTCATTCGTGCCGCAAGACAGCTCAACTCATTGCGAAAGATCAGGTCGACCGGCGAGCGGGCGGCATGAAGAAAGACGATGTCGGCAGGCTCGCAGCGATCCGCAAGACCGCGCAGAATGGACATCACTGGCGTAATGCCGGAGCCGCCGGAAAGAAGCAGAAGCTTCGGCGCGGCAACGCGCGGGCAGACGAAATAGCCGAGCGGGCCCTGAGCCTTCACGGTCATCCCGCTTTGCATGTTGTCATGTAGCCAGTTCGATATTCTTCCGTTCACGACCCGCTTCACCGTCACGGTGAAAGCGTTGGAGCGGTGCGGTGACGAGGAGATGCTGTAGCAGCGGGCCTCGGCATCATCGCCAATCGGGAAGTCGAAGAGGAAGTATTGCCCGCCATCGAAGCTGAAGCGCTTGCCTTGCGGCGACGCAAAGGTGAAGCTCTTGACGTCATGAGTTTCCTGATGGACGTCCAGGCACACCAGTGTGTCGTCATGCTCGGGATCCCATGTATCGCGCGAGACTGAGCCGTCCTGCTTCTGTGCGAAATCAATATCCATTTGCGCGCATCCGATCGATATACCAGGTTGCGAACTTGTCGAGGTTCGTCTCCGAGAATTGCGAGTAGGGGCCCGGCAGATAAGCAGGATCGAGCGCGCCGGCATGGGAGCGCGCCACCAGGTCAGCGTCCTGGTCGGTTGTTGCAATCCAGACGTCAGTGAGCTTGTCGTGATCGTAATCAACGCCCTCGACTGCATCCTTGTGCACCAGCCACTTCGTCCGCACGAGCGTCTTGCCCGCGGACAGCGGGATCACGATGGCGATCACAGCATGATCGCCCATGAAGTGGTTCCAGGAGTTGTGACCCCAGAGATGGGTGTCCCCCAGGTCCTTCCGCGTCATCTGGCCGAGCAGCCGCGATGATGCGGCGGTGGCGTCATGGGTCTGGGACTCGCCTGCGCCTGCGATGATCAGCCTTTGCGTGCGGAAATTCGTGGCGCAGTCGGAGAGTTGCTCGACGGCAGCAGATGGGAAGCCATCCGCCTCCCATGCCCTGGTCCGCTCCTCATACAGCCGGAAATGCTCTTCAGCCTGCGCGCGATCCTCCGGGCTCAAGGTTTCCGGGTCGAAGCCGAAGTCGAGATCGACGAAGGACACGCAGAGCTCGGGATGGTTTGCCGAACAGTGGTAGCACTCACGATTGTTCTCCATCGTCAGCTTCCAGTTGCCCTCCTCGATCACGTCAGTCTGGTGCGCAACCTTCGCATTGCGGATATCGTAGGGAGCAAGGCGCTCGACCATCGTGCTTTCGAGGACGTCGATGTCCTCTGGTGGGGTGTCGGAAAGGCAGACATAGATGAGCCCGCCGATCGACTTGAAGGTCACAGGCTTCAGTCCGTGACAGTCCTTGTCGAAGTCCTTGCCCATGTGGGGAGCATAGCTGAGCTCTCCGGTAAGCTCGTAGGTCCAGGTGTGGTAGGGACAGACGAGTTTTGAAACGATCGTCTTTCCTGCGTCCAACAGGCGCGAGCCACGGTGGCGACAGACATTGTGCAATACCCGAATGTCGCCGTCGTCATCTCGCAGAAGGATGAGGCTCGTCTTGCCGATGTCGATGACAGCGGCGTCGCCAGCTTCCGGGACGTCGCAGTCGAGACCGATGCAGATCCAGTGTTTGTGGAAGAAAACGTCGATATCCGCTTCGAAGACGTCTTCACGCGTATAGAGACCGGCGGGCAGCGAGTACCCGTTCGTGCGAGCGTCGAGAAGGGCGGAGATGGAAGAGGGAAGTTTGTTTAGCATGAGAGTCCCTTATGCTTGCCTTCCTGCAGACTGCTCTTGCTCGCAAGGCTCT
The DNA here is from genome assembly GCF_056394785.1 of Rhizobium sp. 10N414. Lineage (NCBI taxonomy): Bacteria > Pseudomonadati > Pseudomonadota > Alphaproteobacteria > Hyphomicrobiales > Rhizobiaceae > Rhizobium > Rhizobium sp. 10N414. The sequence goes on from NZ_JBFTIN010000018.1 coordinate 5,356, forward strand.
TCAACGGCATAAATTCTCAAGTTCGCATAATAAATGGTAATGTGACGGGGCATGAAATGCAGTTTCGCAGGCGTTTGCCGTCGATGACGGCGCTGATCATGCTGGAAGCGGTCCTTCGCCGAAAAAGTTTTACCCTTGCGGCAGGCGAGCTCGGGGTTACCCAGGCGGCCGTCAGCAGGCAAATCGCGCTGCTGGAAGAAGAGCTGGGACAGCCGATGTTCGTGCGCAAGCACCGCGCGATCGAGCCGACTGCCGCCTGCCTCGTGCTGGGTGCGTCGCTCGCGCAGAGCTTCTCGAACATTTCCGATGCGATCGATGCCATCAAGGGGGCGGCCCAGGATGTGGTCACCATCGGCGCGACCGTGGCCTTCTCGTCTTTCTGGTTGCTTCCGCGGCTCGCCGATTTTCGCGCTCAGAATCCGGGCATTCAGATCCGCGTCATCTCCCAGGATGCGAAAATCGATCTGGACAGCGGTGCCGTCGATCTCGCCATCCGTTTCGGGCTGCCACCCTTCAACGACGCAACGGTGATCGCCTCGCGAGGCGACGTCATTATGCTCGTCTGCTCGCCGGACTACCTCGACCGGCGTGGCAACGGCCCATTGGCCGCGACTGACGAGTTCATCGAGACCGATGCTGAAGACCGATCCTGGCTGTCGTGGGGCCAATGGCTCGCCGAACTTGGCGTGCACTTCGAGGTGAAGCCGTCTCTGCGCTTCAGTCACTACACGGAGACGATCTTCGCTGCGCGCGCCGGTCAGGGGGTTGCGCTTGGCTGGGGCACCCTTGTTCAGACATTCCTTGATGACGGCACGTTGGTGGCGCTCGATGAGACGAGACTGTCCCCGGAAGGCAGGTACAATGTCCTGCTGCCATTGAAATCCAGAAGGACGGTGGCGATCGACCGGGCCTCGTCGTGGCTTACCGCTGCGCTTCACAAGTGATTGTGCTGCCGTCCTAAGCGACAATGACCATTGGCTTCAACCGTGTAAGAAATCTGACTCCCAGCCATTTCTTGGGCAGCCAAGCGCGCCGGCCGGGCACCCAAGAGCACGTTTGAAGCCATCCCGAAACTGTCGTTGATATCTAGCGTCCGAGCTTCCTTGAGCAGATCCAGGAAGAGGAAATTTGACGTGTGACTTGACTGTCTATCATATGTCTACATAATGTCTTCCAAAAGGAGATCCAATGATTGACGGCATGATCACCGACCCTCCGAACATCGACCGTAAGGCCAGCCTCGGTCTTGCGCTGCGACAACGGATCCTGACGATGGAGCTTGCTCCGGGCGCGGTCCTGGACGAGGTGGCGCTCAGCGAGGAGTTCGGCCTGTCGCGCCCGCCGGTGCGAGAACTGATGCGCCAGATGGCCGGCGAAGGCTACATCGAGTTGGAGGCCAACCGGGCTGCACGGGTCAGCTCGATGAGCTACCAATCCCTGCGGGATTTCTTTCTTCTGGCGCCGATGATCTACATCACGGCAAACAAGCTTGCCGCCGAGAACCGGACCCGGGCGGAACTCGACGTTCTCAAGCAGATCCAGCAATCCTTCCAGAAGGCGATCGATGCCAAGGACGTGGACGGTCGCGTGTTCTACAACGATCAGTTTCATCGCCAGCTCGGCGAAATGGCTCACAACGTCTATCTCGTTCCGAGCCTCCGCAGGCTTCAGATCGACCACGCCCGGATCGGGAAGATCTTCTACACGCATCCAAATACGCCGCGTATGCAGGAGGAGCTCGAACTTGCTTCCAGGCAGCACGAGGAAATGATCGAAGCCGTCGAACGGCGCGACGTCGACGCTGCGGGTGAGCTTGCGCGCCTGCATCTCGAACTCTCTCGCAGAAACATGGCGATGTATGCCACCCCGGAGGGCCTCGAGGCGCCGACGCTCTAGAGGCCGACATCGCGACCTCATCCGCGCGCCTGCCGGGGGGTAAGATTCTGATCATGCGGCGCGCGACATTCGATCTTCGCGCGGCCGAACAATGCGGGCTGCTCACGGCAATCTTGCACGAGCTTCCGACAGGTTACCTCAGGAGGATCAAACGAATGTCAGAGTTCCAGTTTCCAGGCCTCAATCTCGCGATCACCACGCCTTTCGACGACGCGGGGCGGATCGACTACATCAGTCTGGAACACAATATTGAGCGATATCTGGCGGCTGGCGTTCGCAGCTTCCTCCTCAGTTCGGGAACAGGCATGCACGTCTATCTTTCCAAGGAGGAATCCGAAGGGCTGATCAGACGTGGGGCGCGGATCGTGAACGGTCGGGCCAAGATCATCGCCCAAACCTCCGCGCTTCTGGTTGAAGAGGCTGTCGAGCGCACGGCGCGCGCCCGCGATGCCGGCGCCGAAGGCGTGATGGTTCTTCCGCCGTTCTTCGAAGGGCCGACCGACGACCAGGGCATCGTCGACTTCTACGCCGAGGTTGCCGGGGTCGGCCTTCCGGTGATCGGTTACAACGTTCCGCAGGCTGTCGGTGTCGCGATCACGCCGGAGCTATTGTTCAAGTTAAGCGAAATTCCCGGCTTTTGCGCCGTCAAGGATAGCGGTGGCGATCTCGGCAAGCAGGCGGAACTCATTCGCACCGGCAAGTTCGTCATGAATGGCGCCGACAATCTCGTTGCCTACGCGCTTTATGCCGGCTGCCACGGTCTGATCTGGGGAGGCGCGAACTTTGCGCCCAGAACATGCCTCGCAATCGTCGATGCCGCCGCCAGGGGGAACTGGGCTGAGACCCGTGAGCTCTGGAAGCTGCTCGAGCCGATGATGGCCCTTCTTTCGAAGGGCGACTACGTTCAAACCGTCTATGCTGCCGCGCATCTGGCCGGATACGGTGCCGGGTCCCCGAGAAAGCCCCTGCGCGCGCTTTCGTCCGATCGCATTCCGGCGCTGCGACAGTCGATCGAAACGCTCATCGAGCGGGAGGCGATTTGACTTGCCGCGCACTTCCAACGAGGTCTTCGTCGCATCCAGGCTTCCGAAACGCGCCGGTGTTTCAGGCTGGGTGGCGACGCTCCCGTCGCGAAGGCCGCATCCAGCGCTGCATGGTTCGTCTACCGCTGATGTCGCGATCATCGGCGCCGGCTTTGCCGGCCTTTCCGCGGCCCGGCGGATTTCGCGCCTCGACCCTTCCGTACATGTTGCGATCCTGGAAGCAGGGATCGTCGGTGAGGGGCCCGCAGGTGCGAATTCGGGCTTCATCATCGACCTTCCGCACGAGGTTTCTGCCGACGATTTCAATGGAGAATCCGAGGACAGGTTCAGCCAGTCCGTGCTGATACAGCGCTCGGCGATTGCCTTGGCCACGGAAATGGCCGTCGAATATGGCTGGGGCAGCGACATTTTCGACCCGTGCGGGCGATATAGTGTTGCGATCAGTCCCGAAGGCGACAAGCACCTCACGGATTACGCAGCGCGTCTTTCCAAGATGGGCGAGGATCACCGATTGCTGAGTGCCGGCGACATTGCGGCCGTGACCGGATCGTCCGCCTACACGTCCGGTCTCTTTATGCCCGGTACGGTTATTGTTCAACCGGCCGCCTATATTCGCGCTGTTGCCGACGGCTTGAACGAGCCGATCAGACTTTACGAGCAGACGCCGGCGCTTTCGTTCGAGCGTTTCGGGAACGGCTGGCTCATCAAGACGCCGCAGGGCTCGGTGCAGGCGGAAAAGATCATCCTGGCAAACAACGGTCACGCGGAAAGCTTCGGCTTCTTCCGGGGGCAGCTTTTGCATGTCTTCACATACGCCTCGCTTACCGAAGAGTTCGATCCCTCCCGCCTTGGCGGAGAACGGAAATGGGCGGCAACGCCAGCTCTGCCGATGGGAACCACCGTTCGCCGTATCAACACGACAGGCGGTGACCGGATTCTGATCCGCTCGCGTTACAGCTACAATTCGGGCATCAAGGTGAATGACGCCGCGATCGTGCGGGCCGGGTACCTGCATGACGGGAAGTTTGTTCAGCGTTTCCCCAGCCTACACGGTGTGGGAATGCAGTATCGCTGGGCGGGCGCCATGGCTCTGACACGCAATCATGTCCCGGCCTTTGGCGAAATCGCGCGCAACGTGTTTGCAGCATGCGGCTGCAATGGCCTTGGGGCCTCGAACTCGACGGCATCGGGAATTGCTGCCGCCGAACTCGCCCTGGGTCACGAGTCCGAACTTGGCCGGGTCTACGCCAGACTGGCCGCGCCGACGGCACTGCCGCCGCAGCCGCTCACAACGATCGGCGCGAAGCTCCATCTTGCATATCGCGAATGGCGTGCCGGGGCAGAGTGATCGCCTGGTCCGACCTAAGGGTTTTCTTAGTACTCTAAAGCGCTAAGCCATCGGCCTCGTCGGCGAAAGCCGCGCTGGAGCTGGGTGCGCACCACCGCTTGTGGTCCTCGATCATTCGCTCTTGGACGACGAGAGTCCCAGCCGGTCGCCATCGTTGATCTGCACCTCTCCCCGCTTTTCCAAGGCCAATATTGGACATCTCACTCCCGTTTCTGCGAGCGATGAAATAGAAAAATACCAAGGAAGATCAATTACATAAAGACACGCTCTTCTGAAATTGTATTTCCATGAAACTTTTATTGTGTACGCAAAGTACACAATTTATTGACAGCATATTAGATGCGTGCCATGTTTTAGCCATAGCCCAACCAACGGCGTGGAGTGACGCATGGCGAAGACCGTGAAGAGCAACCTGTACGAGGACTTGAAACGTCAAATCCTGACGATGGAACTCGATCCAGACGCCGATCTCGACGAAGCCAGCCTGAGCGAACGCTATGGCCTTTCCCGGACGCCGGTGCGGGACATCTTCCGGCGGCTGGCAGGCGAGGGCTATGTCGATATTCGTGAGAACCGCGGCGCGCGCGTCATTCCGATGAACCACGCCACGCTCAGAAACTTCTTCCTGGTTGCGCCGATGATCTATGCGGCCATCGGGCGTCTGGCGGTGCAGAACTTCAAGTCACAGCAGCTGGCAGACTTGAAGCGGACGCAGGATCGCTTCCGCAAGGCGAGCGCGAACGGCGATGCGCTGGACATGGTCCTCGAGAACAATCGTTTCCACGAGATCTTCGGTGAGATGTCGGCAAACGTGTACTTGCAGCCAAGCCTCGGCCGTCTGCTCATCGACCACGCCCGAATTGGCCACACCTTCTTCCGACCGAAGAACGAAGACATGAAGCGCAGGCTTCAGCTGGCGGTCGAACACCATGACGCATTCATCGAAGCGCTTTCGGCGCACGACGAAGATGCCGTCGTCGATCTCGTCTTCGAGCACTGGGAATTGTCCCGCGAGAACATGGAGATGTTCATCGCGCCGCAGGGGCTCAAGGCGGACGTCCTGATCGGCGGTCCCGCCGCCAAAACATTGGAGAAATCACAGTGAAGTTCGAGGGGATCTATACCCCGGCCATCACGCCGCTCGATGCAAGCGGACAGATTGACCGGAAGGCTTTCGCGGCGGTGCTGGAGTCTCTGATCGAGGCCGGGGTTCACGGGATTATCGTCGGCGGATCGACCGGCGAGTACTACGCCCAGACAAGCCAGGAGCGCTTCGACCTGGCGTCCCATGCGAAGGACGTCATCGCAAACCGCTTGCCGCTCATCATCGGAACGGGCGCGACCAGGACTGAGGATTCGGTCGAATACGCGAAGGCCGCCAAGGAAATCGGCGCCGATGCGATCCTCGTTTCCACGCCTCCCTATGCGCTCCCGACCGAGCGGGAAAATGCGGTTCACGCGCTCACCATCGACCGTGCGGCCAATCTGCCGATCATGCTCTACAACTACCCGGCTCGCATGGGTGTGGTGATGGGCGAGGAGTATTTCTCGCGCGTCGGCAAGTCGAGGAATGTCGTCGCCATCAAGGAAAGTTCCGGCGACATGAGCAACCTGCATCTGCTCGCCAGGAAGTTCCCGCATATCGCGCTTTCCTGTGGCTGGGACGACCAGGCGCTGGAGTTCTTCGCATGGGGCGCAAGAAGCTGGGTTTGCGCGGGATCGAATTTCCTGCCGAAAGAGCACGTCGCTCTCTATGAGGCCTGTGTGGTCGAGAGGAATTTCGACAAGGGCCGCGCCATCATGACCGCGATGTTGCCGCTGATGGACTTCCTCGAATGCGGCAAGTTCGTCCAGTCGATCAAGCACGGCTGCGAGATCATCGGCCTTGGGGCCGGTTCGGTGCGCGCGCCGCTTCGCCCGCTCAATTCGGAAGAAAAGCGAACACTCCAGACCGTCGTTGCCACCTTGAAGCGCACGGTCGGCCAGATCACGTCGGGAGCCAATTGTCATGCATGAACCATTGACCGCCGCCGAATACAGGGCGATCGCAGCCGACATACAGTTTCCGACGAACGCGTTCATTGACGGCGCATTCCGTCCGGCACGCTCTGGCAAGACTTTCAAGTCCAGCAATCCCGCAACCGGCGAGACCCTTGCCATAGTTGCAGCCTGTGACAGCACTGACGTCGATTATGCCGTACTCAAGGCGAGGGAAGCGTTCGATGATGGCCGCTGGCGGCTGCGCTCGCCATCCGAGCGCAAAGGCGTGCTCTTGCAGCTTGCCAAGCTGATTGAGCGCAATCGTCACGAGCTTGCCGTGATGGAAAGCCTCGATAGCGGCAAGCCGATCCGCGAGTGCCAGACAGTCGACGTTCCCGATACCATTCATACGCTGCGCTGGCATGCCGAGCTGGTTGACAAGCTCTACGACAACACGGCGCCCGTCGGATCGAATGCGCTGACAATGATCGTGCGCGAGCCTGTCGGCGTCGTCGGCTGCGTTCTGCCCTGGAACTTTCCCCTCCTTATGCTTGCATGGAAGATCGGCCCCGCTCTCGCCGCGGGATGCTCCGTCGTCGTCAAACCCGCTGAGGACACGACGCTGACGACGCTTCGCATCGCCGAGCTTGCTCATGAGGCGGGCATCCCTGCCGGCGTCTTCAACGTCGTCACCGGAAGCGGCAAGGATGTCGGCGAGCCACTCGGCCTGCACATGGGCGTGGATATGATCGCCTTTACGGGTTCGACGCCGACGGGACGTCGCTTCCTGCGCTATGCGGCGGACTCCAATCTGAAGCGCGTGGTACTCGAATGCGGCGGCAAGAATCCGGCAGTCGTTCTCGACGACGCTGAAGATCTCGACCTTGTCGCCGAGCAGGTCGTCAATGGCGCCTTCTGGAACATGGGCGAGAATTGCTCGGCCACATCGCGGCTGATCGTGCATGAAAGCGTCAAGGACGAGCTGCTCAACCGGATCGGCGCTTACATGCGTGAGTGGAAGACCGGCGACCCACTCGACCCGGAAAACCGCATCGGTGCCCTCGTCAACAAGGCTCATTTCGAAAAGGTCGCTACCTTCCTCGACGATGCGAAGAAGGAAAAGCTTTCTGTCGCGCACGGCGGCAAGACGCGCGACGGCATCTTCGTCGAGCCAACGGTGGTCGAAGGCGTCATCCCGTCCAGCCGGCTTTTCAAGGAGGAGATTTTCGGGCCTGTTCTCTCGGTCACGACCTTCAATTCCATCGCCGAGGCGATCGCCCTCGCCAACGATACGAATTATGGTCTGACGGCTTCGATCTATACCGGAAGTCTCAAGAACGCGATCAAGCTCTCACGCGAAATCCGCGCAGGCGTTGTGACAGTCAACTGCTTTGGAGAGGGGGATGCGACGACGCCGTTCGGAGGCTACAAGGAGTCCGGCTTCGGCGGTCGCGACAAGTCCATCTTCGCCCACGACAATTATTGTGAGCTGAAGACGATCTGGATCGACGTTTCCGATCGCTCGGTCGACGAGACGATCCGATGACGAAGACTGTGGTCAGACGGCTTCCTGCTGAATCCGGCGTCTCTGGCTGGGAGGCGATCAGCAACCGCATTGCCCCCATGCGGACGCTCGAAGGCAGCGTGACGGCCGACTGGCTCATCGTCGGCGCGGGGTTTGCGGGATTGTCTGCGGCGCGACGACTTTCGCAAATCCGACCGCACGACAAGATCGTCGTCATGGAAGCCGGCGAGGTGGCAAAGAGCACGGCAGGCCGAAATTCCGGTTACATGATCGATGTGCCGCACAACCTCTCGGCGGGCGAATATTCCGGCGCCAGCGAGACGGCAACGACGCTTGAGATGGCGCAAAACCGCTTTGCGATCGATTTCGCAAAAAGTGCTGCGGTCGAATACGGGATGTCCCGGGAAACATTCGACCCGTCGGGCAAGATCAATGCCGCTGCAACGGCGAGGGGAATGAGGCTGAACGTCAGCTATGGCGAGTCGCTCCGGCGTATCGGCGAAAAGCACATGTTTCTCGATCGAGCCCAAATGCGCGAGCTCACAGGCTCGGACTACTACCTTGGCGGCCTCTACACGCCCGGCGCGGTCATGATCCAGCCAGCTGACTACGTCCGCGGCTTTGCGGCCGGGGTCGGGCAACGTGTGACGATCTTCGAGCGCTCGCCTGTACACGAACTGCGGCGTGAGGGAGGGACCTGGACCGCCAAATCGACAAACGGGGCAGTCACAGCGCCGAAGGTCATCCTGGGCGTCAACGGACATATCGAGGACTTTGGCCATTTTCGCGGACGGCTGATCCATATATTTGCCTACGCCTCGATGACGGCTCCGTTTGCCGCGGACGATGCTGCGCACGAAGCTTCCGGACAAGACCGGTGGGCCTTGCTCCCGGCCGATGCCATGGGGGCGACGGTTCGCAAGATCACATCGAACGGCCTTTCGCGGATCGTGCTTCGGACGAAATACACCTATGACAGAACGATCACCGTCACCGACAGGCGGCTGGCCAAGCTCGCGGCCGCTCATCGTCGGTCGCTGGATGCGCGCTTTCCGAAATTGACCGATTTGCCGTTCCAATACAGTTGGGCCGGACGTCTCTGCCTCAGTCGCAATCATGTGCCGGCCTTCGGCGAAATCGACGACGGCTTGTTCTCGGCCTGCTGCGAAAATGGCCTCGGGACCGTGAAGAGCACGCTTGCCGGCGTGCTGGCGGCGGAGCTGGCGACAGGAACCGGCTCGGAACAACTCGACAAATACATGGATCATGCGGCGCCCACGAGACTGCCGCCCGAGCCGCTGGCATGGCTGGGGATCAATTCTGTGATCCGGTTGCAGGAATTGCGTGCAGGCCGCGAGGGATGATCCCTCGCCGCGCAATGTGAAGACTGAGCTACCCGCACGTCTTCAATGAAAATGGGAACAAAGAACTAGGAGTTAGAGCAATGAAGGCTTTGTGGAAAGCGCTCTGCGCGGCTGCGATGGTCGGGATCAGCATTCTTCCTGCCCGGGCGGAAGAAAAGACGATCACCATGGGCACGATGTCATGGGAGGACCTGACGCCCATCACCGGTATTACCAAGAAGGTTCTCGAAGACGCCGGCTATACCGTCAAGGTGACCGAGTTCTCCGAATGGGGCATCGCCTATGCTGCTCTTGCCAAGGGCGACATCCAGGTTCTCACCTCGCAGACGGACTATGTCGCTCAGGATTACTGGAACAAGAACAAGAGCCGGCTGGAGAAGATCTCACCGGTTTCACACGGTCTCTACCAGGGCATCGCCGTCCCGAAATACGTTCCGATCGACTCTCTGGAACAGCTCAATGAGAACGCCGACAAGTTTGGCGGCAAGATCATCGGCATCGAGCCGGGCGCCGGCCTGATGCGGGACTCCTCCAACGCCGTCAAGGACTACGATATCAAGTTGCAGCTTGTCGAAGGCAGCACGGCTGCAATGACGGCGGCGCTCAAGTCGGCCTATGACCGCAAGGAGTGGATCGCCGTCACGATCTGGGAGCCGTCATGGATGGTCCAGAAATACGAGGTGAAGTATCTCAAGGATCCGAAGGGCGTCTTCCCGCCGCCGCAGAGCTACTACTGGATCGGCCAGAAAGGCTTTTCCGAAGAGAACCCTCACGCCCGTGAGGTCATGGCAAGCGTCTACGTTCCGATCGCCGACATCACCGCCATCAACGGCGAGGTCAAGGACGGCAAGACAATGGATCAGGCCGTCGAGGGCTGGATCGCAGCGCACGCTGACCTGATCAAGCGCTGGGAAAACATCAAGAAGAACTAGTTGCGCAGGGCCGTCCGATCCGGTCGGACGGCCTTTGAAGCCCAACGAGAAAAGCCAGCACCAATTGGCTCAAGGGGATCGCTATGAAAGCCGCAAATGCCGATACCAATGAAGTCCTGATTGACTGCCAATCCCTCTGGAAGGTCTTTGGAGACAAGTCCGCCGCCGCGATGAAATCGATCACCGAGCGCGGACTTGGCAAGAAGGACGTGCTGAAGGAGTTCAACTGCGTCGTCGGCGTTTCCAACGCCAGCCTGCAGGTCCGGCGCGGCGAGATCTTCTGCATCATGGGCCTGTCAGGCAGTGGAAAGTCGACGCTCATCCGATTGCTCAACAAGCTGATCACGCCAAGCGCCGGAAAGGTGTTCGTAAAGGGCAAGGATATTGCCGCCTTGTCTCCGGGCGACCTCCGGCAGATGCGCGCCAAGAACATCGGCATGGTATTTCAAAGCGTTGCGCTGCTCCCGCACCGTACGGTGCTCGAAAATGCGGCCTTTGGGCTGGAAGTTCAGGGCATCCCCAAGCCCGAGCGCAGCAAGACCGCCAAGGCTGCGCTGGAGACGGTCGGGCTGGCAGACTGGGTCGACCGTTACCCGAAGGAATTGTCCGGCGGCATGCAGCAACGCGTCGGCCTGGCCCGCGCGCTTGCCTCCGATCCGGAAATCATTCTCATGGACGAGCCTTTCAGCGCGCTTGATCCGCTGATCCGTCGTCAGCTTCAGGACGAGTTTCGCCAACTCACAAAATCGCTCGGCAAGTCCGCCGTCTTCATCACCCATGACCTCGACGAAGCGATCCGCATCGGCGATCGTATCGCCATCATGAAGGATGGCGTCATTATCCAGACGGGTACCGCCGAGGAGATCATTCTCAATCCGGCGGATGACTATGTCGCCGAGTTCGTCGCAGGCATATCGCGACTTCACCTGATCAAGGCGCATTCGGTGATGCACAGTGTCAGCGAGTTTCAGCGCAGCGAGCCACACAACGACATCTCATCGCTGGTGCGAACCACGCCGGACGCCGACATCGACGAACTGATCACGTTGACCATGCAGACAGACCGCGACGCTATCGCCGTCGTCGACAACGATCAGGTTGTCGGCGTCGTCACGCCGCGCAGCCTCCTCATGGGCGTCAAGGGCACCTCCAACAGCGATCGCGTGGCCGCCTGATCGCAGAACGGGAGCTGAGTGACATGGACATATCAAGCTTCACAGACATCTTCGACGAATGGACAGACACCGCGCTCGAGTGGGTAAGCGAAAACGGAGAAACCCTCTTCGACCACGTCAGGTGGGTTCTTGAGGGCCTCTACGACGGGATCCTCTGGTTGCTGCAGCTTCCGCCCTTCTACGTCGTCGCAATCGTGGTGGCGCTGGTGGGCTGGCGGCTGGTGAATGCCTGGTTTGCGATCCTCAGTGGCGTTGCGCTCTTCCTGTGCTTTTCCATGGGGCTCTGGTCCGAAACAATGAGCACCCTGGCACTGGTTCTGACGGCGACGGTGATTGCGCTCGCGGTCGGCATCCCTGTCGGGATACTGGCAGGCTTCTTTACGGCACTCGACCGGTTCATGGAACCGGGTCTGGACCTCATCCAGACGCTTCCGCCGTACATTTATCTCCTGCCTGCCATCGCGCTCTTGGGCTACGGCCCGGCGACCGCACTCATCGCCACCATCGTGGTTGCCATGCCGCCGGCAATCCGGCTGACCTCGCTTGGTATCCGCATGACGCCAAGGGAGTTCATCGAGCTTGGTGAGGCAAGCGGAATGCGCCCGAGCCAGATGTTTTTCAAGATCCGCCTGCCATTTGCTCTTCCCAGCATCATGGCTGGCATCAACCAGAGCCTGATGATGGCGTTCGGCATGGTCGTCATCGCCGGCATCGTCGGGTCTGGCGGCCTCGGCGAAACGATCTACGGCGCGATCCGCACGCTCGACATTGCGACATCCATCAACGGGGCGATCGCCATCGTCGTTCTGACCATGGTCATCGACCGCATGACCCAAAGTGCGGGCCGGCTTGGCGCAGGGAGGCATTCATGAACCCTTCGATACTCGAGTTTTCGCCAGGGGCTCTCCTCGCTCCGGCGGTCGACTGGCTGAACACGAACCTGCACCCCTTGTTCGCTGCAATCAGCTATGTGGTGGAGGCCGTCCTGTCGGCGATCGAGGCAGCGCTCCTGTTCGTCCAGCCTTTCGCCCTTATTGCGATTGTCGTCGTCGCGGCCTTCCTTGCGGTCAATCTTCGCGCGGCTATCCTTGCCGGCCTGTGCCTGGGTTTTTGCCTGATCGTGGGGCTTTGGACGGCATCGATGCAGACCGTCGCACTGGTGACGGTCGCCGTCTTGATCTCAGTGCTCATCGCGTTTCCGATTGGCGTCCTCTGCTCGCGTTACAAGACCCTCGAAGCCTTCGTGCGCCCAGTCCTCGATGTGATGCAAACCGTGCCGCCGTGGGTTTATCTCATCCCCGCAGTGATGATCTTCAGCCTTGGGCGGGTGCCGGCCATCATCGCAACGATCGTCTACGGCATTCCGCCGATGCTGCGATTGACGACTTTGGCATTCAACCAGGTGCCGCACGAATACGTCGAGCTTGGCAGCGCCATCGGAGCGCCCCCTCGTTCCGTGCTCTGGAAGATTGAGATTCCGCTCGCCAAGCAGACGCTCTTGGTCGGCCTCAACCAATGCATTCTTCTTTCCCTGGCCATGGTCGTTCTGGCGGGCCTGGTGGGGGCAGGTGGCCTTGGCGCCGAGGTGACGCGCGGTCTGACCAGGATGGAAATGGGACTGGGCTTGCGCGCGGGTCTCGCAATCGTGGCTGTTGCTCTCTTGCTCGATCGAGTGAGCCGTGGTCTTTTCGATCGCGACAGAGGACCTCGGGCGGCCTGACATGAAGGAGATTGAGATGCGACCAGAAGGCTATCGGCAGGCAGGAGCCGTCGGCAAATCCGCCAGCCGACTGAATGTTGGTTTTGTTCTTGCCCGGTCTTTCACGCTATCGGCGTTCGCGCTCTTTGTCGATACGCTGCGGCTTGCCAGCGACGAGCATGATCGTTCCGGACGCGTGATGGCGGACTGGCAGGTGCTCGGAAGTACGAGGCATCTGATCGCCTCCAGCTGTGGCGTGCAGGTGGCCCCGACCTCGGATTTCGTGGACCCGGCGAGGTTCGATTACATTGTGGTCGTTGGTGGGCTTCTCACCGCGAAGGATCCGGTCGATCACGATACGATCAGGTTTCTCAAGCGCGCGGATGCCGCCAAAATCCCGTTGATCGGTCTCTGCACCGGATCGTTCATTCTTGCCGATGCGGGGCTGATGGCCGCCCACGAGACCTGCGTGAGCTGGCTTCACTACAGGGAGTTTCGCGAGCGCTTTCCCGATCTCGCCGTGCGGTCGGATCGCATATTCAATCTCGATCGGCAACGCGGCTCCTGTGCCGGCGGCAGCAGTGCGGCCGATATCGCGGCAACCCTGGTGCGGCGGTACATCAGCCGGGAGGCCGAGAGAAATGCCTTGGAGGTCCTCCAGATCGAGAAGGCGCGTTCCGCCGGCGATATCCAGCCCCGGCGCCCGCTACACGACGACTACGAAGATAACCGCGTCAAGGCGGCAATGATCCTGATGGAGCAGCATGTCGAGGGGGCATGACCATTCCCAGGCTCGCGACGTCGGTTCGCCTGTCGCGGCGACAGCTCGAGAGACTGTTTTTGGAGAAGGCGGGGATGTCTCCCGCGCAAGCCTATACGCGCGTTCGAATGGAGAGGGCACGCGCGCTGCTTGTGCAATCGAAGGCCTCCCTGATCGAAATCGCGCTCGATGTCGGATACGAGAACGCCTCCCACTTCACCCGCACGTTCAAACGCATATTCGGCCAGACGCCAACGCAACTTCGGGCCTCTGCACTGGGGTTTCAATAGATGCGCAAGGTCGGAACAATCAGCGAGTTGTGGCGCTACCCAGTCAGTTCCACCGCAGGCGAACTGATCGAGCAATGCGAGGTCACGTCGACCGGTGTCGTCGGCGATCGTCGGCTTGCGCTCGTTGATGCAGCGACCGGTGTCGTTGCTCATCCTGAGCGCGACAAGCGATGGCAGAAAGCAATCTTCATCAGATCGAGGACCATCTCGGATGGCACCGTGGAAATCAAGTTGCCGGGCCACGACTGGCTGTCCGTCGATGCGCCGGGGCTGACGGAAGCTCTCACGGCGTTCTTCGAGTTCGAGGTAACTGTAAAGCCCTATGAACGCGCAAGGCCGGCGGATGATCGAACCACCTTTGCCATCGACCGGTATGACGTTTCACCGCTTCACCTTCTGACAAGCGCGTCGGTCGACCATTTGAAGGCCATCCATCCCAAGGGAGATCCCGACCGGCGCAGATTTCGCCCGAACATTTTTCTTGAAGCCGAGCCGGATCTCTCCGGCTTCGCCGAATTGCAGTGGGTCGATGCACCTGTAAGTATAGGACATGTCCGCGCAACGGTGATTGCACCGACCAAACGATGCGGGTTTACGATCATCGCTCAGGACGGACTGGAGAACGATCCGGAAATCCTCCGAAATGTGATGAAGTTTGGTAACCGCAACATGGGCGTCTACTGCCGACCCAACGAGCCAGGGGTTGTCCGTGTTGGAGATGCGGTTTTCATTTCTACATGACCGTCCGGCTGCATCTCTCAGCTTAAAGGCTGTCATCCTCGTTGAACCTTTGGACCGCCAGCGAAGGCCGACGTGACCGACCAACACTGAACGAAAAACCAGCAGGATGGAAACTTCGCCTTGGCGGGTGAGTAGTTTTCAAGCTCGCACCCGTTTGCAGTCCTCGCCAAGGCCGTGGCCAGCGCCACGTTGGCGTTGCAACGAGGCGCTGAGACCTGAGAAACATCAGCCAATTGCTACTGGCAGACGCGCAAGCTCTCCATATGCCATCCACCATCGTAGGCATTCGGCACCCGCCGGTCTTCGAACCAGCAACGCGGCGGTGGTGGAGGCGGCGGATCGATGTAGCGCGGCCCGCTGTTGTTTACGATCGCGCCACCGATCAACCCACCGATGACGCCGGCAGCCAGACCACCGGCAATCGCGGCGCCATTGTCGTGATGGTGATGGCGCCGCGGTGGAGGCGGCGGATTGTCATAATGTGGCCTTCGCCACTCCTGGGCAGAGGCGGGCGCGGCCATCGGCAACAGAGCGGCAACGCCGCAAGAGGCCATGACTGCCCAGGTAAGTATCGTTTTCATTGCAACTCCGATATCGGGTAGTGGATCTGAAAATAGCTTAAGGTGGCCGGATCACACGCCAGCGACCTTATCCTGGTTCTTGGTGTCAAAGTCGGCGGCATCATGGCGCGCCTCAACAAGAGCCTAAACTGGAGCAAGGATAGCCAAATGTCGCCTGATGAGCCTTCAACCGGTCAAGCCTTCTTCGAACTCCTTGCGCAAAGCTTTCTGCGTGCTGTCGGCCGACCGCTTGTTGAGCCAGGGCAGGGAGCCGAATGGCTCTACCTTGACGCCCCTTTTGTGGTTGTCGCTCACAATACCGAGCCGGATCCTCGGTTCATTTATGCAAATCTCACGGCACAGCGATGTTTCGGATACTCGTGGGACGAGTTTACGAAATTACCTTCTCGATTATCTGCTGAAGCGCCGGATCGACTGGAGCGCCAGGCTCTTCTCGATGCAGTCGCACGGCAAGGATTTATCGCGAATTATCGTGGGCTTAGAGTTCGCAAGTCCGGCGCGCATTTTTGGATGGAGGACGGGCTCGTCTGGGAACTGCGGTCAGAAGCCGGAATTCGGCTGGGGCAGGCTGCCACGTTCTCCAGCTGGACGGAAGCATAAGCCTATCGGGGAGCGCACCGGGACCAATGGCATGCCGGATTGCCTGGCCAGTGACTTGGAGTTCCACGGCAATCACCTGGTGTTTGTGCCGTTGATGTCGGCATGAAACTCGCGAGACGGCACTTACCCATTCGTCTCCTCGTGCATTGCGATTGCGTCCCTGCTTCTTGCTTTACCAACCACGCCACGTCGAAAGTGCGATCGAGACGCCTTTGCAGAATTTGCGGTAATGGAGTCGAGATCGAGGCGGTTGTGATCGGATCAGCAACGTGCCTTCCGTAGGGGTTGATGGCGGCCGGGAACGATGAGAAGGCGTGCGGCGTAGCCCTCGGCGCGAACGCATTGCAAATCGCGCAAGAGGCTTTGACACACATGGGTCAAGAATCGGTGCTCCTTGAGCAACTTCGCATGCAGAAGATCAGGATCTGCCCGCTCGTCTGTGCCCAAAATTACCAAGAACGAGACGGTCTTTGCGTGGCAATAACAGCACCCGCAAAACGTACAACTAAAAACCCAGGCACCCCACCGACAAAAACTCAAAAGGCAAGCTCAGGCACTGCCCCGCGGACGCTCACATCGCTGCACGCGAGGCAATTCCGCGCGGCAGTGGACGTGGGCGAACCGCAATGACCTTTACGCATTCCTGTGGCCGCGACCTTACTTGTCGCCGTCCTGGCCGCGGAATGCGCTGGACTTGCAGTTGGGGTTAGGCCGCCAATCGCAGAACCCCTTTCAGGAGCTTTCTTAGTGAGCTTCAATAGTTTGACAAACTTTGCCATCACAGGGTAGCCTGAGACCTCAAGGAGACTCTAATGGCAACCATGAATGTATCCCTGCCGGACCCGATGAAAGACTGGGTCGAAGCGCAAGCCAAGACCGGTCGATACTCGAACGCGAGTGACTACGTTCGAGACCTTATCCGCAGAGACCAGGCCCGGACTAACAAAATTGCGGAGATGCAACGTTTCGTCGATGACGGAATGAAAAGCGGCGAAGGAGGCCGTTCGAAGGACGAGTTGTTTTCCGCTGCCGTTGCGCGTGCCGAGATCACCCGCAGACGTGATTGATGCCATTCAGGCTCTCTGTTGAAGCGGAAGAGGATATCGTCTCAATCGCCGAACAAGGTAGCCGCAACTTCGGATCCTTGGCCGCCAAACGATATCACGATGAGCTTTTTGATATGCTCGATCTCATAGCCGCGAGTCCTCGAATGACGCGTGAGCGCCATGAGATTTCGCCGCCTGTCAGAATCCATACATTCAAGGCTCACCTGGTAATCTATCGGATCAACGATGATGGGAGCGTTCTCGTGATCCGTATCCGTCATGGTCACGAAGAGTGGATTGGAAACTCCCTCTAACGCGCCGCAGTATCGCGTTTTGCAACTAAGGCTTTGGACTTCCCGGCAGCAGAGCTCTCCAACCCGCAACTATAGGCTGCTGCCTCGACTTACGTCGATCCGCTCCAACACTGATCAGGACGATCCTCCCCAAGGGACAGCCAGATAACACAGCTGAAGATGTGACCGTGTTGCTCTCAGTAGTGAAGAGTGCCTATCGGTAGCCAGCATCTGTTTCCGACAGTCGGACATATTGTGGGTCCGCGTCTGATGGAGAGGCATTCGCCACTATCGCGCGATTTCTATTTGCTGACACGGAGGTTGGAAAGTGAATCCCCGATCTGCTTGAAGGCCGACTGGAGCGCGGCCGTTGTCGGCGAGTTGAAGTAGAAGGCGTTCTGGCTGGCGCAGCTGCTCAAGAGCTTTTGGGTGGTTTCGTCGGGCCCATTGAAGGCAATTGTGTAAATGATGATGCCGGAGTTCTTCATCGCCGTGCAGACCGAGGACAGACGGTCGTTGAGTTCTGTCACCGCGGACGAAGCGTTGGTCGTCCCAAGTTTCTTGTCGGCCAGCCAGCCATAGGCGGTATAGACTGTCGAGGACATGGTGTTCTCGCCGTCGGTCATGATGACTGCCGCCTTGTTCATGTTCTTCGAGTAGTAGTCGAGAGGCAGATTGTAGGTCGACATGTCGCCGCCCCAGAGGCCACGCCATTTGGGAGACAGCATCCGCCAGCCCCACACGGCCCCGAAGTTGATGTGGGTATTGCCCACCGCCTTCATCGCCGCGATGGCGGCAACGACCGTTGCTTTCTTGGGGGTCAGGCGCGTCACCTCGGCGGGGCAGTTCTTGTTGGGACCGAGGGACGTGGTGAGAGGGTCGGAGTATTTACCCTTTCTGATCCAGTTGTTATCCGTGCCGTCTGGCCAATAGTAGGGCGTGATCGGCTTGCTGGTGGGAATCGCATCAGAAATGTCGTCGGCCTTGACGGCCTGCGCCTCGACGCAGCCACCCCATGAGCCACCCGTTGATGTCGATCCCCAATCGTGCGCGGCGATGGAGCCCGATTTCATCCAGCCGGCATGGCTCGTGCCGACATTGACCGACTGCGAGAACGGAACGATGCCGACATAGAGGTTTTCGGCAACTGCGTCGTTGCCATAGAGGATGTTCACCAGGGTGTTGGCCGCAGACTTGAGGCTCTCGAGCGGCGTTCCGGACATGGAGCCGGTGTTGTCGAGAACAAGTGCCAGTTCAAGGCCATTGGTCGATCGTTCGATGACGCTTTCCGCGCTGGTGCTGATCGTCTGCACGCCGAGGATTTTCATCAACGTCGCGGGAGCGCTGGCCGATGCCTTCACGGTCAGTGTCTTGTTGTCCGAGCTAATGGTCCAGGTCAGACTGTCGAGCGTCCCGCCAATCTCCCCATTGTTGAAATTGGCGACCGCAAACTTTCGCAGCTCCACGTCGATGGTGGCGGTGTCCAGCTTGGCAACGGTCGAAAGGGCGCCGGCGTCGATGGCGCGCTGAAGGCTCGAATGGAGAAGCATCAGGCGAGCCGCGTCGATGCCGAACCCTGTTGCCCCGATCAGCGCCAGGCTGACGATGCCGACGAAGGGGAGGACGGCACCTTCCTCGGCCTTGCGGAAGCGGGAGATCATGGACATCAACGACATTGGATCATCCTTTCCTTGTGGACTAGCAACCGGGCGCGCTCGTGAGGCTGCCGAGACGAGGGCGGAAGACCGCCGTCTTGTAGAGCTGCGTCTCGACCGGCATAAAATTGGAAAATAGCGGCGTGTAGCGATAGAAGACCTCGGCGACGATCACATTGTCGGTCGCATCGAGGGTGAGGTTGCCCGGAAGTGTGGCGGCCTTGGTGACAACACCGATCTTGCTCGTCTGGGCGTCAGAGCCGCCCTTGCACTGCCAGGCAACGACCGGTGCAGCGCCGCCCGTGCGGGAAACCGACGTCAGGATCACGTAGCCATTCTCCTTGAAGTCTTCGTTTCCCATGACCTCGGATGACACCGAAAAGATCGAAGTGATGTCCGACGACGTGATCGCTTCGTAGCGCGCAACCGCATCCGCTACCGTCGATGCCATCTGCGCAGTCTGGAAGTGCGAGCGGGCATAGAGGCTGACTTCGCTGCCGCCGCAAAGAAGGAGCAGCAGCACGGGCGTGATGATCGCCATTTCGATACCTGCGACGCCCTCCTCGTTTGCCGCCAGCCGACGGGTTATGGAAGAGAGAACGCGCAAGGGCTTGGAGATCAGGTCAGTACGGCTCATTCTGCACCACCGCTGTTGCCGTCAGTTCGACGGTGCCGTCGTTGCCAACGAGCTGCTTGAGGACGGGAGTGTGGAAGGTCCATGGGTAGGTTACGGTGTAGAGGACGACTTGTGCCGTGCCGCCGTAGCCGTTCGCCCCCTGGTCGATGTCGTAGACACCGTTCCCATTGACGTCGGTGAAGTTTTCGCCATCGTCGCGAACGCCGTTGCCGTTCTTGTCTGTGAATGGCTCGGGCTTTTTGAGAGCATCGAAGCCCTTGTAGGACAGGCTGGTGATGACGAGCTTGTCGGCATCCATGAATACGCCCGCCTGGTTGCGAATTTTCGCCTTTACGGTCGCATCCTGTGTCGAGTTTTCCGACACAAACCCCGTTCGGCCGGTCCTCGCTGCGTCATAGGTAGCGTTTTTGAGAACAATGTCGGCAGCAAAGGCAATACCGGACTCGGCAATAGCAAATGTCAGGAAAATAAGAACGGGAGCGATGATTGCGAATTCGACTGCGGTCGCTCCGTCCACCGAGGTGCGGAAGCGCGTCAATACAAGTCCCCTCACGAAACACCCCATTCGCATCCATTCCGCGATCTTTTGGGTGTTCTAGCGCCGAAACATTCATAGGAATGTAACGCGATAGATAAAATTCTATGCAACTGTGCCTTTTATCAGCAATTGGCTACATTCCGGCCGAGCTGGAGGCGTTTGAGTATGGCGATCGGTTTCACGGGAGAACCTCCCATGAAGATCCAAGCTCGTGCCCGCTATGCCCCCTGGTATCCATAACGACCTCACGCAGCGGGGTCGTGGGGGAAGGGCTCCCGGCCATGCGCGTCCTTTGAGCTGCTTGGCCGTTTCATCCCTGGACGCCTCCGCTGGCGATCAGCGCAGCCCGGGCGGCAGCGAATGAGCCTTGCAGCGCTTTGTGACCTTCGAGCCCGTCAAGGGCATAGCTATTGAGAAACTGGCGCCCGGCAAACAGCTTGCGGTCGACGGCACTCAGTTCGCCCTCATCGCAGGCGGCTTGCCAATGCTCGGCGATGGTCTTGATCTGGTGTTCGATCAGCGCGGCGGCTTCCGCCTCTTTCAGGTGATAGTCCGGCGCCGCGGCAAGGCAGGTGGCGAGCGTGCTGGCGCGGCTCTCGCCCTTGATCAGCATGGCCTGCGTGGCTTCGTTGCCGGTGCGGCCTTGYGGGCAGATGTCATAGGCCGGTGTCAGGGTCAGCTTCTTGCCGTCCCAGAACGCGGCATGGTTGCGGGCATGGTCRTCGGTATTGCCGCACAGCACATTGAAGCAAATCCGCCCGTAGAGCTCCTTGAGGGTCTCCTTGGGATCGGTGAAGCGGTGGCGGATGAGTTCGGCAAGGTCTTCGTAGGAGGCATAGCGGGCCATCATCTCATCCAGGCCCAGCATGGTCAGGGCCGAGACCATGCCGTGGCGTATCCAGCCGTCCTTTGTGTGTGTGCGGTCGAAGCGCTCGATCAAGAGGACGTCTTTTTGTGCGGCGCGAGTCATGGAGACTGAAGCGGCGTTGAGACCGCAGGCGGTCGCCAGCTTCATCCCGATGAACTCGGCCTTCACGACGCCGTAGGTGTCGTTGGTCGCCGAGAATTTGGCGATGAACTTCTTCGTGTCGTCATCGATCAGAGCCTTGGGACGCGCGCCGCCGATCGAGGTGCCGTGATTGAGGGCCTGGTCGAGTGCCGGGGGAAGAGGGACGCCTCTTTCAATGAGTTCGGCCGCTTCGACGAGTTCGGCGAGCGAAGCTTGCGCGGCAAGGCGGGGGACATACTCCGTAGGCGATGCCTGAAAATCGAGCGCGCCAATCCTGTCGGAGCCTGACTGGAGCAGAAAGGTCAGTTCGCTGATCTCCGGTACGCCTGCTGCGTCGGGCTTTTTGCCCGTCAGCCTGTTGATCATGACCCGGCGGCCCCAGGCGTCAGGCGAGGCGTCGCGAATACAACTTGCCATCGACAGGCCGGTGATCGGGGCGATCGTGCCCTCCTGAAGCGGCAGTTCCGGCTCATAGAGGGAAATGGCGCTCTTGCGGCGCCGGTAGCTGGCGCCATAGGTGAAGAGCAGGCGATCGCCGTCCTGATCGAGGCGGCCCGCGACCACCGGTTCCGTCGCCCCCGGCAGCCAATTCCAGACAAAGGCTTCGGGAGTATCCGCCTTAGAAGTCATCATCGACCTCCTTCACGGCGTGGCGGACGCTCTTGGGCAGCAGGGTCAGTTTTTCGTCGAGGCGGGCATTATGCATCTCTAGGATGCGCTCGTCGTAGTCGAACAGGCGAACGCCGACGAGCGAAGCGACCTCGAAGACGATGCCGATCTCAGGGCCCGGCGCGCCCTTTTCAATGCTGGAGAGCGTTGTACGGCTGATGCCGGCGCGGTCGGCCAATTCCTGCGCGGTTAGGCCGCGTTTGGCGCGGGCGACGCGGATCAGCTTGCCGAGCATCGTGAGGGCCTGGCGCGTGACTCTAGAGTAGCTTCTCTGACGAGGCACAGTTATACCCGATTTGTTCATTTGAGTGGACATGAGACCTTCTCACGTCCAGAATTCTGTACATCATGGCATCGGGCCGGCGTCTAGTCAAATTCTGTTCATTTGATTGGCCATAAAGGCGGTTCGCGCCTAGAATTTTGTACATGAGAGGCGCCGAACATTGTCAGTCGATGGACTTGATGGCCGACCGGGCACGGCTGACCCGTCGAGATGTCCGAGGACTCGTTGCACCAGCAAAAAAGAAACGACGAGAAAATTGTCAGTCGCTAGGTTGCTGCACCTGGGTGGCAAGGGCATCTGCAACAGCTGTCGTTGCACTAGGCTTGTAGGGATAGTGCTCCCAGCACCACCATTGCGTCTCAATCGACTTCGATGAAGCATGGCCAAAACCGCCCCATGTCTCGCAGCCAGCAACGGAACACCAATGGTTCACGTGAATGGTTGCTGCTGCCGCGCTGCTGCGTCCGTCGATACTCACGGCGCGGCAATCCCAACAATGCGCAACGTCCAACCAGCCTTTGGCGGTGAAATACCGATGGCTTGCGCTCTTCTGTCTGCCTCCCTCATTGCCATGGCCTTTGCCGTGCCGTGGTTCGCGGCCCAGACGGTGACCCTCATTTTACCGGCAGTGAACGTGAAGCGGCGAACCTTCTTTCTCCGTCCGGCAGTAAAGCCAGCTTTGAAAGCACGCAGGAGTTCATCCATATTGTGAAGCGCTTTAAAATCGCTGGATTGCGCCGACCACCAGTCGTTAAAGGCCGTTTCCGTTTCCGTGGTCCGTTTTTGAACGCGCATTAGCATGCGAAACTCCGTCGCCGCGACGGCGCTCTCGTGGAGAATGCAGTCAAACGGTCAGGTTAATTGGATGTGTTCCTAGTTTGTTCTCTTGTTAAGTCTTAGTCAAGTTCGGTCTTTCTCTCGATCAAGAGAGCGCGGCACTTTGAACTCATTCGGTCGGGTTGGTCGGATCAGGGTGTATCCGGACCGACAACGGCACCGGCGTGACCGGCGCCCGTGACACTGACAGTCAAGGTGGCAAACGCGATCTCCCCATCGGTAATGTAATGGTTGACCTTTCCGGTGTTCAAACGGGAGCCGGATTGGTGCCGCGCGACCTCCCCGATTACTTGCTTTGCCCTCAGTTCATGGACTATGTAGTCGCGCTCGGCGTTCGTATCGGCATCGGTCTTATGTGTGACTTGGAATGTCAGCCAAGTCAGAGAAATCCCGGTATCTTTGGTGCCCGCCCCAACCCATAGGACGCGCTCCTCGGGCGATGGTCTGTCGGTATTCAACCAGAAGCTCGCCGTGCTCATGTCGTCCTCGGAATGGGCAAGACTAAGGGCCCAGAAACGGATGTGATGGCGCTTGCGGGGGCTATCGTCGATGGGCTCCTGGAATCCTATGTCCTGCCGTCTTCCAAAGAGATAGAAGGTGCTGAAAGGTGCGGTCGGATAGGCAGAGTTCATCAGGAAAGCGCGTATCATTCGCAACGTGCTTGCGATCCCCAAATGGTCGGCCGTAGTCCAGCCCGCCGTTGCAAAGGCCTCGCGTAGTTGTTGAAGATTGCCGATGAGGGCGAAATTTATAGGATCGCCGGGCAGGCCATCCGCCGTGATCGTGTATCTGGGGATCAGCCCCCGATGAAGAACCTTCAGTGACAATCGGACCACGTTCGGAAGAATGACGTAAGCAGCCAGGCCATATGTGAGGCACACCGCAACGAGCCATGGAAACCTGTGGTCCGCAGTATCGAAAATAACGAAGACGATCAGCCAAACGCTGAGTACACCCAGACAGAAAACCAGAAACCTCCGGAAAAGGCGCGTCAGCAATCTCAAGACACGGGCTCCTCGTCTGGCGTCTGATGGGCTGGCAGTCGCCCCCGCTGTTCGTCGCGGGGATTTTAGCACCCGAGAGTATGCAAATGATAGCATCGCCGTCGCTTATTGTGGGCAATATCCAGCGGGCGGCATGGAGGTGTCAGAGGCGAAGCGGCTGAAGGCGCTCGAGGACGAGAACACGAGGCTTAA
The DNA here is from genome assembly GCF_056394785.1 of Rhizobium sp. 10N414. Taxonomy (NCBI): domain Bacteria; kingdom Pseudomonadati; phylum Pseudomonadota; class Alphaproteobacteria; order Hyphomicrobiales; family Rhizobiaceae; genus Rhizobium; species Rhizobium sp. 10N414. The sequence continues at coordinate 29,453 of NZ_JBFTIN010000018.1, forward strand.
GACGCTGTCTCCGAACGGATGTTGGATGCAGCGCACTCCGCGAGCTTCTCGCAAAAAATGTATGGTCCGCCTCGTCGTTGCGAGGGACCGCGACATCACAAAATGACGATTCCAGTTGCGTAAATCTATCCGGCCCCTCCCGAGAGGGCTGCTGTTGCAGCCAGGCCATGATGAGATCCGCGCACGCCGTTCCCATTAAATGTATGGTCCGTCAAACTGCAAGAGTGAGCAACCTCAGGAGCTGCTACCTTGGCCCTCAGTTCCGGGATGGGCTGTTGTACTTGGCATCCGATAATCAATATAATCGATTATCAGGAGACGAACGCCCAGCGGATATGGGGTGGCGGCGATTTCGACAAGCCCGTTCCCAACGCGCGCTTTTAACAACCTTGTTCACCACAAAAGGCTTTCGGACGCGGTGCCGTGATTGGCTTACGCTGGTCTGAGATTGCCGTAATGCGCCGCCTCACATCAGCCGCGCCTCCCAGCCGCGGCAGATCTCAGGTTGTCCAACAGAACGGCGAGCAGAAGGATCAATCCACGCACGACATACTGATAAAAGGCCTGGATATTGAGGAGGTTCATCACGTTCTCTGCAATGCCCATAATCAGGACACCGACGATCACTCCGGTCATGGCCGCACGACCACCCGCGAGCGATACGCCACCCAGAACACAGGCCGAAATGACCGACAGTTCCAGCCCGGTTGCAGCATTCGGCTGACCCGATGTGATGCGCGACGCAAGCAGGACACCCGCCACGGCGCAAACGAGTCCCTGCAGCGCAAAGATCCAGATGCGCATTCTGGAGACATTGACACCCGCGAGACGCGACGCTTCCGGGTTGCCGCCGATCGCCAGCGTGTTCTTCCCGAAGACCGTCCGGTTCAGTATGAAGCCAAAGATCACGAAGAAGATCGCCATGACCCAGATTGGAGTTGGGATGCCCAAGAACTTCGAGAGTGCCAACTGGTAGAAGCCGGGATCGTTGATACCGACTGCGCGGCCATCGGATGCGATAAGCGCCAAACCGCGAACGATCTGCATCGTCGCCAGCGTGGTGATGAGGGCGTTGATCCGAAAACGGGCGATAACCACACCGTTTACGAGACCAACAGCACCACCACAGAGGAGCGCTGCTATAAGTCCAAGGACGATCGAACCGGTGGCGTTCGAGGCCATGACGGCTATCATCCCTGAGAACGCGACGGTCGATCCGACCGAAAGGTCGAAATCGCGGGATGCAAGGCAGAACATCATGGTGCAGGCGACAATACCGATGGTGACGACCGACTGCAGAAGCCCAAGCATGTTTCGCTCGGTGAGGAAGTTTGGAACCGTTGCTGCCACGATGGCGAAAGCGATGGCAAAGATAACGACGAGACCTTGCTCGCCGAGTAGGAGTTTTTTCAAAGACGTCATCGCTACTGGACCTGCTGGTTGGGGAGTTCGCTGGCATTGGCCACATCGGGGAGGGCGGCGGCGAGAATTCGGCGCTCGTCGAAGTCGTCGCGCTCGATATCTGCTGCGACGCGACCCTGGCACATCACGACGATGCGGTCGGTGATGCCCATCACTTCCGGCAATTCGCTTGAGACAACGACGATTGCCATGCCCTGTGCAGCAAGCTCGTAGAGAATTTCATAGATTTCAGACTTCGCACCGACGTCGATACCGCGTGTGGGCTCGTCAATGATCAGCACCTTCACGCCCTGTTCGGACAGCCAGCGGCCAAGGATCACCTTCTGCTGATTGCCGCCGGACAGGTTGACGATGTCCTGCTTCCTGGACGGCGTGCGTACACGCAGCTTGGCAATGAACTGCTCGGCGAGTTCGGCTTCCTTCTTGGGCTGAAGGATCCCGAACGGCGAGAAGTGCCGACGAGAGGAGATCGCCATGTTCTCTTCGATGTTGCGGCCTTGCACAATGCCGTCGAACTTCCGATCCTCCGGGCACAGAACAATTCCCCCGCGAATTGCGTGCGGAGGGCTGTCGGCCACTACCTCTACGCCGTCGACACTGACCGTGCCTTGCGAGCGTGTGTCCGCGCCATAAACGAGACGCGTCATCTCGCTGCGGCCAGCACCGATCAGGCCGAAGAACCCGAGAATTTCTCCTTGGCGAACCGAGAAGCGGATTGGTGTGCGGAGCTTGCGGCCTGCAATGTCCTTGACCTCAAGACGGACGTCGCCGAGCTCGCGCGGCCGGTATCCCCAGATGTTGGATATCTCGCGCCCGACCATTTCCGAAATAATCTGCTCGCGGGTAACAGCGGTGATGTCCGCGTGATGTGCTGCAAGCTTGCCGTCACGAAGGACCGTCAGGCTGTCGCAAAGACGGAATATCTCGTCGAGGCGGTGCGATACGTAAAGGATGACCTTGCCCTGAGAGCGTAGGCGTTCGATCAGGGAGAACAGAATTTCGCTCTCCCGCGAGGACAGCGACGACGTCGGCTCATCGAGTGCGATCACGCGAGCGTCCGCCATCACGGCTTTCGCGATTTCCACCATCTGGCGTTCGCCGATCGATAGCGAGGCCACCTTGGCACCAGGCTCGATCTCAATCCCGATCTCGCTGAGCTTTTCTCGAACGACGTTCGTAAGGCGGCTGCGGTCGATGACCCCGGCCTTCCCGGGAAAGCGCCCGAGCCAGAGATTTTCCGCTACCGTCAGTTCGGGGACGAGCTGCAGTTCCTGGTGAATGACAATAACGCCCGCATCGAAGGCATCACGAACCGAGCGATAGTGCTGGGTCGAGCCATCAATCGAGATTTCGCCGGTATCGGCGGATTGGTCACCGGAGAGAACGCGGATGAGCGTTGACTTGCCAGCTCCGTTTTCGCCCATCAGGCCGTGGACCGCTCCCTTCTTTACAGAGAACGAAACATCGGCGAGCGCCTGCACGCCGGGATATCCCTTGGATATCGCTTTGAATTCGAGAAAGTCCTGCATGACAGCATCCCATAAGAAGGTCCGGCGACAGAAAGCCGCCGGACTGAATTCATCTTAGAAGATGATCATTCGATACCCAGTTCCTTGCGGACTACCTCGTAGTTGTCGCGCAGCGCGAGCTGGCCAGCCGTCAGGATCAGCTTCTCAGGTTCTTTGCCGTTGGCTACCCACTCATACATGTTGAGTGCGGTTTCGTAGCCATGGCGCTTCGGCGAGATGATCACAGTGCCGAAGAAGCCCGTTGCCGTCGGCTTCTTGAACTCGTTGATTGCCGAATCCGCACCGCCGATGCCGACGCCGATCATGCTGTCGGCGGGGATGCCAACCGTTTCGGTGGCGCGAACAGCACCAAGCACGGCTTCGTCATTGAGGCCGACTGCGACCCACTTCTTGATACCAGCGTTCTTGTTGAGCACGACCGTGGCCGCGTTGAGGGCGGCTTCCGTATCGGTCTTGGCCTGAGGGGCGTCGAAGATGTTGGTTTCCGGGAACCCGGCAGCCTTGAGCACAGAGAGGGCACCATTCACACGGTCAACGGCAGTCGGAAGCTGGTCGTAGGAGACGCGGATTACGCCCACTTCCTTCACGTCCCAACCGCGCTTCTTGACCTCGTCGGCGATCGTCTGGCCAACGGCCTCACCGATCTTGGTCGCCGAGATACCCATGTGAGGCACGTCCTCAAGCGGGCTGCCATCGGCGTTTACCAGGCGGTCGTCGACGGTCATGATCTTGAGGTCATTGGCCGCGGCCTTGGCTACGATGCCTGGTCCAAGCTTGACGTCAGGAGTGCAGATGATGAAGCCCTGAGCACCCTGTGCTCCCAGGTTGTCGATGGCGGACTGAACCTTCTCACCGTCTTCCGCACCGATCTTGACGAGCGTGAAGCCCTTTTCCTTGGCCGCTACGTCGGCGAACTTCCATTCGTCCTGGAACCACGGCTCTTCGGGCTGCTTGACGATGAAGCCAATCTTGACGTCGGCCGCGAATGCCGAACTTGCGGCCATCAGAGCCACGGTCCCGAACAAAACTGCTGCACGAAAAATGCGCATTTCTCTCTCCCTCCTGGTGGAAACACTATGCCTCCCTGGCATGTAGATGAACTATTTCAATTTATCATACCAGTCAATTGCTATTGTATGAAAAATTGGCTACATGCCTTGGTAGCGGGAGGAATGCCGCGTCGATGTGCCACAGAACCGCGTTTGAGCTGACTTCGACGCGCCGAGGAGAGTACGGATGAAGATTACAAAGTTAACGACATACATCGTTCCGCCGCGCTGGTTGTTTTTGAAGATCGAGACCGACGAGGGCATTGTCGGTTGGGGTGAACCGGTCGTCGAAGGGCGCGCTCTAACCGTCGAGGCGGCAGTGCACGAGCTGGCAGACTACCTCATCGGCAAGGACCCGTTCCTGATCGAGGACCACTGGACGGTGATGTACCGCGGCGGCTTCTATCGCGGCGGAGCCATCCACATGTCGGCGCTTGCCGGAATCGATCAGGCGCTCTGGGACATCAAGGGCAAGGCACTGGGGCAGCCGATCCATTCGCTGCTCGGCGGCCAGGTGCGCGACAAGATCAAGGTCTACTCCTGGATTGGTGGCGACCGCCCGGCAGATGTTGCAGCAAATGCCAGGGAGGTCGTCGCTCGCGGGTTCAAAGCGATCAAGCTCAATGGCTGCGAAGAGATGCAGATCGTCGATACGAACGAGAAAATCGACAAGGCTGTCCAGACAATCGCGACAATCCGGGAAGCAATCGGCCCGCACATCGGAATCGGTGTGGATTTCCATGGTCGCGTTCACAAGCCGATGGCAAAGGTTCTCGCCAAGGAACTGGAACCTTACAAGCTCATGTTTATTGAAGAGCCCGTGCTCTCCGAGCATCGCGAGACGCTGAAGGAAATCGCCAACCATTGCTCGACCCCGATCGCGCTTGGGGAACGTCTCTATTCGCGCTGGGATTTCAAGTCCGTGCTGGCGGACGGGTATGTCGATATCATACAGCCGGACCTCAGCCACGCTGGCGGTATCACAGAGTGTAGAAAGATCGCCGCGATGGCAGAAGCCTATGATGTCGCCGTCGCGCCGCATTGCCCGCTCGGTCCGATCGCGCTTGCTGCGTGCCTCCAGGTCGATGCTGTCAGCTACAACGCCTTCATCCAGGAGCAGAGCCTGGGTATCCATTACAACACGGGCAACGATATTCTGGATTACATCTCCAACAAGGAAGTGTTCCATTATGCCGACGGTTTCGTCAGCATTCCGCAAGGCCCAGGTTTGGGTGTCGAGGTGAACGAGGAGTACGTCATCGAGCGGGCCAAGGAAGGTCATCGCTGGCGCAATCCGATCTGGCGTCACGAAGACGGCAGCTTTGCCGAGTGGTGATAGTGCGCATCTCTCAAGCCCAGCTGAGGACACTTCTCGATCGACCGTTATGGATCATGGTCCAGAGGGCTAAGCTGTGACACTCGTGGATATCGGCTTAGGATCACTTTCGCTTCGGGTAAGCACCCATGGGGGATCGATCCTTGGCCTGTGGAAGCAGGGCGGCGGCCGGAGAGTGCCTTTGCTCAGACCTGCACCCACAGTCGATGCAGGCGCACCCGAAGCGTCCTGCTTTCCGCTTGTCCCCTTCGGTAATCGCATTAGGGGCAACAGGTTTGTCTTCGACGGAGCTGTGTTTACCCTTCGCCCGAATACCGAATGGGACCCTCACTACCTCCACGGAGATGGTTGGCTAGCTGACTGGCACCTCGGCGGCCGGACCCACAGGTCGATCGAGATGAGCTTCGAGCACGGGGGCGGGCACACGCCCTATGAGTATCTGGCGAGCCAGTGCTTTACGATCGACGATGACAGCCTGACAATCGCGATGACGGTCGAAAATCGCGGTCGTCAAAAATTACCATTCGGTCTCGGCTGGCATCCATATTTCCCGCTGACGCCCCAGACCACACTTGAGGCCCGCGCCGAGGCATTCTGGACGGAGGTCGAGGGATGGCTGCCAGGAGAGCGGACGAGCATTCCAGCGGATCTGGACTTCAGCCGAGCCATCGGTCTGCCTCATCGATGGGTCAACAACGGATTTGAGAACTGGAACGGCCACGCGAGAATCTCGTGGCCCGAGCATGGCGTCTCTCTCAGTATGGAGGCTGATCCGATACTTCGGCACGCTATCCTTTTTCTGTCGGACACGACCTTCGATCCCGGGTTCAAGCGGGATTATTTCTGCTTCGAGCCCATGTCTCACCTGGCGAACGGGCACAATTTACCGGGCCTTGGTGGGCTTACGGTTCTCGCACCGGGCGAGTCGCTTATGGGAGGTTTCCGTTTGCGGGTCGAGACAAGCTGACGGATGGCATACGGTACAGGCATACAACGGTTGCCGTACAGCAGGTGTGAACCGGGATGGCGGCATTACAGGAAAGTCGGAGGAGGAAGCATTCATGTCGAAGCGGCTGTCAGGCAAGCGCATCATGATAACGGGCGCGGCACAGGGCATTGGCCTTGCCATTGCCAAAGGATTTGTCCGAGAAGACGCAAGCCTACTTCTCATCGACCGTGACGAGGCTCTCCTGAACGCCGAGGCATTGAAGCTGCGAGAAGAGGGCTATCGAGTGATAGCACACGCGGTGGACATCACGGATGGCGCCGCGATCAGACAGGCTGCCTGCCAAGCTTCCGACGATTTTGGCCAGATAAACGCATTGGTGAACAATGCCGGGGTCAATGTTTTCTCGGAGGCGCTGGAAACGACAGACGACGAATGGAACCGTTGCTTCGACATCAATCTGAAAGGGGCGTGGAACTGCTCGAAGGCGGTTTTACCCGGGCTGATCGAGCAGGGGGGTGGGGTGATCCTCAACATCGCATCCACCCATGCCTTCACGATCATTCCACATACGTTTCCATACCCCCTGGCCAAGCACGCCCTTCTCGGCATGACGAAGTCGCTGGGACTGGAATACGCGGCGAAGAACGTTCGCGTGAATGCGCTGGCTCCTGGCTATGTCGCCACGCAGAAGGTTATCGACTACTGGAATAGCTTTCCCGATCCCGAGGCGGCGAAGGCCGAGACGATGAAGCTTCATCCCAGCGGAAGAATTGCATCTCCTGAAGAGATCGCAATGGCGGCGGTTTTTATGATCTCCGACGAGTGCCCGTTCATGAACGCTACCTGCCTCACCGTAGATGGGGGCTTGAGTGTCCAACAGCATCCGGCGTGAGTCCCCGCAGTCATGCTTGTCCGATGAATTTATATCGCTGGCCTAACTAGCTTGTTTCCCGACTCCGCGATCTGATAGAAAAGTGGCGTCAAAGAGTGAGGAGAATCGTGATGCGCTCGGCGCAAAACATCGGAGAAACGAGCGCTTCTGGAGGCCAGCGCCCCCGGGTGATGCCCGATGTGACAAGAGCGCTAGCCGAGGAAGTTTTGTCAGGAAAATACGCTCCCGGCACTGCGCTTCCCACTGAAAACGAATTGGGGACTGCGTACGGAGTCAGTCGCACGGTCATAAGAGAGGCGATCAAGGTTCTCGCCGCTAAGGGTCTGGTGGTGACGCGGCCCCGGGTGGGTACGGTCGTTTCTGACCCGGACAATTGGAGCCTGCTGGATCCTCAGGTGATCAGCTGGCACGGACCAGGGCTCTTCGATGCTAACCTCCTTGGCGCGGTCCTGGAAACCCGACGTGTGCTTGAGCCGCTCGCTGCCAGTCTGGCCGCTGAGCGGGCGACCCTCCGCGAGATCGCTGACCTGGATGGCGCTTGGCAACTCATGAAAGAAGCCAGCGAGGACGTCGAGAAGTTCTCAGCTGCCGATGTCGAGTTTCACCGTATTCTTTATCGAGCCAGCCACAATCCCGTTCTGAGGCAGATTAGCAGCCTGATCGATGCAGCCCTCACCTACTCGTTCGAGACCTCCAACAAGACCGTCTTCAATCGTGACGATGCCGTTCGGTGTCATCACGTCGTGGTGGAAGCGTTACGCATGCGCGATGTCGATGGTGCCGGAGCGGCTGCGAGCAAGCTCATAGAACAGGCAGCCCACGATATCGATCTTGCGGGACGCAAGGCCAAGGATTCAAAGGGCGAGGACTAGCGTCTGGCTCACGACTCGTCGCTAGCGGCGGCGCATCGAGGAGGTCCAATCGGGAAGCCCCGCTCGTTGTGTCGTCGGGGCGTCGCAAACGACTTCCGATTTTTGGTGGCATCGAAGCGTGAATAATATTAGAATTCAGCGCATTAGTGGCAGTATCTGCTGTAGAGCGCGAGGTGTGAACACTGGGTTTTGTTCGGCTTCTCTGAGAGAAGGAAACATGCCCGGTTTTCACCCGAAGTCGAGCTGCGTCTGACTGAGGTGGAAAAATTCCACTTCCGCTGCTGAAGTCACGGCGCTTCGAACAATAGCGGAAACGCCCCCTAGTTCGCCCCGATATCCAACCTGGACCGGAGCTACTTGGTGGCCGCGATCCGTTCGCTCGAACGTGGTACTTGCTCCAACCGATCGTCATTTTCGCACCTGGGACGAGTTTTACACCTTCCCCTCAGAGAAATAATGGCCAATCACGTCCATGGGATTGACCTTGAGTGTCCTGCAGACGGCGATAAACATGCCGATGGAGAGCCGGTTTACACCGCGTTCGTATCTCTGAACTTGTTGAAATGAGACCCCAAGCGCAGTGCCCAATTCCGTTTGCGTCATTCCAACGCGCAACCTCATCGCCCGAACGCGCTCGCCCATCTCCTTGTCCGTGTCCCCGGATTTTCGTACAGTCGTATCCATGATTTCCTTTTCGCGTGGTGGTTTTCCCATAAAGGACTAAGGACAGAGTTTAACCCTTTGTTTTCGTTTTTCTTTCGACAAATAGCCGGACTCTTGGCGCCTTACGTGGTCGCGAAAGAGAGATCGCACCATCTGGCGTTGTCGTGCAACTCGCCAGCGCGAGCGAGATCGCCACGGCGCCGAGACGCCGAGCCAATTCATTCATTTTCACTGTGATAAAACCCCTCAATGCCCTCGGGGTGAACATCGCAGAAATTAAGGCGACGTCAAATTTCACGTCAAGATATCGTTAACGCAACGCTTGGAACGGAACACGAGCGTCCACTGCGCCTTGTACCTCGCACAAGCGGCCAATGGCGCGAGATCGACAGCTTCGCCACGATGGCTCCGCAACACTTGTGGACAGAACCCCTTCACGATGCCTTGAACCATTGCCTTGGCTCAGGAAGCAAAGCGTCGCCGACTGCAAAACCTCGGCGCAGGCGCTCCCAGACTACCGAGATAAGCACTGCCGATTCCGAGCTTGGTTTTGCCCGGACCAGTATCAGCGGCCATGCGCGGTTCGCAACCGTAAAACCAAGCTGGCCAGAGCTTAATGGCACTTTGGCGTCAACCACCGCGCCACCGGGAGGATTCTGGGGGACGTAGCTGCAGGTGCTCCGAGCCCCTAGATTTGCGTCTATTGGCTATCTTCCGTTCGACCCCAACGCGGCCCATCTATTCTTCCAGCTCGTGTCCGGAAAATCAGACGATCATGAAGGCCTTTCGCGCGCCCACAAACCTACCATTCACGTCATTCAATTTCACAGCAAGCCATAGCAACTGATTTGTATTCGTCGCGCTGAGTTGAGCTAGCGCTACTAGTGATCTTACTCTGTCAGTGCTCGGCGAAGAGGTGTCCGGATCTATTCTGACTTTATAGGTGCTAGGATCGGTGCTGCCATCTGGATTCGAAACGTCATCACTTCCATCCGCTTTCGTCGATAGATAGAAGTACAAAATTCGATCAAGGCCTTTACCTATCATTTTGAAGGGCGTCCTGACTAGCAATGGAGCAACTACGGGCTCAGGCCCCGATGTCGGATCAAGACGGTCTATTGTGACTTCTGTAGGCCTGAATTTTGGAACGACGGCTACAATATCGTCATCCAATGTTACGACGACCCACAGGTCTTTATCTGTGGGAGAGTTCATCGCTGGCGTGGCAATCAGGGACAGTACCTTATCCGTAGCGGGCGAGGAATCGTCAAACTTTATTTCAATTTCCGAAACCTCGTCACTGCCATCTTTTTCTGTAGACACATACACCTTCATGTCCGAACTGAGACCTTCACCTAGAATTTTAAAGGGCGTTCTTACAAGTAACGGAGCAGCTACGGTCTCCGGCTCAAGGCGCTCAATCTTAGCTTTAGCGGTTTTGGTTGGCATGCCAGCCTCCTGGTCCAATTTTTGAGTTCATCAATCGCTATCGCCGGATCGTCGAGGCAAGAAACCACCTGACCTTGACATTACCCCTCCCGATCTGGACATAGCCCCGCCCGATCTGGACATCCCGCCGCTCGCCATCCCCCTTGGATCGGTCGAAATCTCAGCCTCCAGCAGGATTCGCTCGAAGCTTCCGGTTTCCGCATCCAATCTCATCGAAAAATCGGCCTTATCGTATATCCAGACCCTCAGGTCACTGGCCAAAGCTCCAACCTGTGAACTGAGACCCGTCCGAGCGCTTGACCCTGGGGACCGAGCCAGTCTGTCGTATTCGATATTGCCGTCGACGTTCCTCGGGGGCGGATCGTCAGGTATTATGCCGTCACCGTGAACAACGAAAATTGCGGGCCGGCCGAGTTCCATGAAACTTCCTTGGAACGAGAAAGCATATATCCGCGCCAGAAGCGCGTCGGACGATGCAAGCTGCTCCATTAAGAAGTTGTTTTTTCCTGTCTTTGGAATGCTTTGATTTGGATAGATGGCCGCGCCCCTGAAGAGTAGATCACTAAGGGGACGCCCGAACAAATGTATCGTGGATACGCCCAACAAGGTCTCGCTGTCTGCCACGTTTCCCTCCTACTTGATTATTGACTGTCAGTTTGCTTTGAGAGCAAAAGTCTCTCGCGATAGCTCATCTTCGGAAGCTTTAGATAATCGATCGGCAGCAACGTGCGCGCGGAGAAGAAATGGCTGCTGTGCGCGTCGCCCTGGAGGTGCGCTTCGGCGTGCAACACGCCGATTGCACGGTTTCTGAAGTTTTCGCTGATGATCCTTGTGAAACGACCGCCACTTTTTTCTGAATCAACTGCGAGCACGGTTCTTGCTACGTCGCCATAGTCGAGAAAATCGGGAGCGAGAGCCCACAAAGTCTGGGCTAGGTAAGACCCGACTGTGTTTCTTGCATCGAGCAGTGCTTCCACAAATCCGTCCGAGTTGCGCGCGAAGGCGCGGTCGAACGCATGTTGCACCGTAGACTCGGCGGTTGGATCGAACTCGGCGATATCTGCGAGTGTTTCAACGTCACGCGGAAGAATTCCTCGAGCGACCAGACCCTCGTGAAAGATGTCGACAAGGATGTCGAATATCGCGCCCGTCAACGGCTGCGACAGTTCATGTTCGTCCTTCCAGCAATGGATGAAATCGGCCATTGTCCGATCGTTGCTTGCCGAGCGTATCTGGCGATGCGGTGAGAACTCTGAAAATCGCGCTAAGCGGTTTGCGCGTTGGAGATTGCCGTTTGTCTCTATTAGCACACTCTCGATCACAGACGGAAAATGCATCGCGGCGATTAGGGAAACGCAGTCCGAGAAGGCCTCCTGGAATCCGAGATACTCGGGGTATTCAGTTCCAGGGCTTGGTACGCCAAGGACACTGAAGATAATTGCGTGTCCCACTTCATGGGCAACTACGTCGAAGTCCAAGCTGAAAGGAAGGACACGTCCATCTTTTTCGAACTGACTCCCGATCTCGAGAAAGCCATATCCGTATTGGGCATTGTCCCATTCCGGCAAGATAGAGATTTCAAGGCGAGGGCAGTGATCTCGAAAATGCCACAAAAGCCGCTGCCCAAGATAACCCTCCCACACGTCGAGCGTAAACCGTACGCAACCGAAGACATGGGCAGCTTCAAACCCAGGCATAGAAGGTCGTAGATAGTCGAAGTTGCCGTACCGGTCGGGTGCGGGCGGCTCCAGGATTTTTCCCTTCCAGGGTGGCAGATAAATATACGGGGTCCCAAACGGCCCGCGGTTAGCTCCGTAAGCACGCGCCTTACCAACGGGCTCCACAACGAACATTAGATCATCCGCCGGACCAGCCGTTAGGCTGCCCTGCGGAGATGACACCTCAACAATCTCGGGCGTTGACTGAGCGTCCGTGAATGGAGGCTGTGCAAAAAGCCTGAACCGGCTGCCCATTTCCCCCCCGAGACTTTATATTAGCCAGACAGGCCAATAAGCTAACAATAAATTAGCTCATCGTAAAGTAGTGGATTGTATTTTTGAAAACCAGAAGAGTATTATTCCGATAGCCCAAGCAACTTTGAATACCGTGGGTGAGCGCGGACAGAATCGAGGTCGGAATCATTCTCGAACCACAACCTCATTTCCACGCCAACTTGCGGTATCCAGGTTTCCAGCAGGTCGATTGCCGTATCGATTTCGCCAAGCAGTGCGTAAGTGCACGCGGCATTATATTGGATGTTTATGTCATTGGGATCGGTAGCGAGAGAGCGCGCCAACCACTCCAGCGCTCGATCGCGGACACCAAGAAAAGCCAATGCAGTCGCTCCAAGACAGGCTACGTTGGCGTTTTCCGGATGTAATCGCATTTCCTCTTCGGCCTTCTGTACGGCAATCTGCGCGTAGCTCTTGGCCCTTTCTATCTGACCGAGTGAACGAAAGACGTTCACGAGCATCATCGGGGCAGCATAGTCGGCGGGTTTGATTTCCAACGCGCGCTGAAAATATGTCGCAGCTGGTTCAAACCTACCCTCGGTGACGCAGAATTCTGCATAGTAACGGTTGGCTTCGTGGCAATTCGGCCCGAGCAACAAGGCTTGCTCGAATGCAGTCTCGGCGTCCGTGCGATTGCCGACTACAGCCAACGCAACCCCCCGGGCGGCATGTGCCTCCGCCAGCCGGTCGTCGATAGCGAGCGCCTTCGCCGTGTTGGCAAGGATGTCATCCACCCTGATTTCCATCCCAAACTGGGATCGCAGGCGTGCATCGCAAACCGCTACGCCGGCATAAGCCCGGGCATAGCCGGGGTCCAATTCGATGGCTCGGGCGAAACTCTGTCTAGCCATGAGATGACTCGATCTCGACGCCATGTGATAGTATTCCCGGCCCCTCAAGTAGTGTGTGTAAGCCTCCACGCTCCCGGTGGGCGCGAGTTCGATTGCTCTCTTTTCCTCCGGGAGGAGCTTGACCCTGAGTTGGTCGACGATCGCCTTCGCGATCTCATCCTGCACTTGAAAGATGTCAGTGATGTCCCGGTCGTAACGCGCGGCCCATAGGTGACCGTCGCTGGCTGCTTCGATCAGTTCGGCATTGATCCTTACGTGGTTCCCGGCCCTGCGGACACTGCCCTCGACTACGTATTCGACACCCAGCTCCCGGGCGATACGCTGCAAGTTCTCGTTTCGGCCCTTCCAGGTGAAGACCGTGTTGCGGCTCAGCACGAACAGGCCTGACACATTTGATAGATCGGTAATGATGTCCTCGGTGATGCCGTCGCTGAAGAACTCCTGGTCGGAATCATTACTGATGTTAGCAAATGGAAGGATCGCTACCGAGGGCTTATTGACGGCCGCTCGTGTGTGTCCGCTGGCGGCACGCGAAAGCACTGCCCCTGAGGTTTGTTTGCCCCAATCGGCAAAGTACACGTGCACGGGACGAGAAATATTCTTGACGGTCCTGTGACCTTGGTCAGCAAAGTCGAGACCGAGCTTATTGCCAATTTCGTGGCGCACTGGGGACGAGCATGCGATACCGCCGGGAGTAGCAAGAGCTTGCAGTCGCACGGCCACATTTATGCCGTCGCCGTGAAAGTCGTCCGTCTCGAAGACGACGTCGCCCAAATTCAGACCAATTCGAAACTCGATCTGCTTGTCCGGGGGTATCCCGCGATTGCGCTCCAACATGCCACGTTGAATTTCAACGGCGCACCGCGCGGCGCTGAGTACACTGGCGAATTCAACCAGAAAGCCGTCGCCCATGACTTTGATTATATGCCCACTGTGGTTTGCGACAGTCGGATCAAAGAGCTCACGTCGAAGTAGACGGAGGGCATGAAGTGTGTCCTCTTCGTCGGCCTCCAACAGACGGCTGTAACCCACCACATCGGCAGCCAGAATAGCCGTTAATCGACGTTCAACATGCTCGGCGCACATGCCCGTCCCCCAACCTACATCTCAGCAATATTACTCAAAAAAGCGACCTAGCCAACAGTATAGGATCGCTTGGACAGATAGGAAGGTTGCGATGCAAGGAGAGCTAAGTTGGGGTAACCTTGGTCCTGCAACTCGACTACAAGTGGAGCAAACGAAGAAATCACTGAGGCGGTACTCTCGCTGGAGACGTTTTCTTCCTTCATTGCCAACAGTGGCCCATTCGGGATAGCCTCGTCGATTGGACCAATCGACGAGGATGTGGGGCGTCAAATTGTGATCGTGGACTTGCCGCAAGGTCCGGAACTTGGACGACAGCGTCGATGAGACGAGCAAGACGGCTGCTAGCACGTTCAAGGTCATCCAGCTCGGAGGGCCGGGGGGTCGTTCAGTGCCTCGACTGCACGAAACACCAGGCCTTAGATGAGACGTCCCGTCTACTAAAGGCTCAGCCCTTCCATCATCCGAACCTCCGGCCTATTTCCAGAGTGTTTATATCCTTCTCGGCCAACTTTCTCCGTGGCCCACCGCGTTTCTAGCGGGACCACTGACGCCAATCTAGGGGTCTGGGCGCAAATCTAAGGACAAGGGACAGCAGGCAGGCCAGGCCACCACGTAGTAGCGCGCCGACATGTCTTAGCTTACCTCAATCAATTAAATAACTATTTAGATACAAAAATTTCTCGTGTATTTTCCTTTGGTTAGCATAACTTCTCCGAAATTACACTGCCTTTCCAAGCTTGACAGCCTCTGAGTTTCGCTGTCTGCTTCGACCAGAGGAGACCGCGCAGGGCTCAAGACTGCACGCTAGAAATTTCCAGGAGGACATTGCTGTTATGTTGAGATTTGCCGTCGTCGGGATCGATCATGGGCACACGTTTGATCATGTGAAGGGCCTGCTTGCGGCCGGTGCCGAGTTCGTTGGATACTGCCCGCAGACCTCAGTGCCAGCGCTCTTGGAAAACTTCAAGAAGACCTATCCGGATACGCCGCAGATCGATCGCGATAGGATCTTCGCTGATCCTTCGATCGACGTGATCTGCATCGCCGCAATCCCGCGCGACCGCGCCGGATTGGCCGTCCGTGCGATGAAGGCCGGCAAGGATGTTATGACCGACAAGCCAGGCGTGACGACTTTTGCCCAACTCGAGGAAGTCAAGCGCACCGTCGCCGACACCGGTCGCATCTTTTCGATCTGCTTTTCCGAGCGCCATTGCGTGCGATCCGCTGTCAAGGCGGGCAAGCTCGTCAAGGAGGGGGCGATCGGCACGGTGATCCAGACGGTCGGCATGGGGCCGCACAGGCTGCAGTTGCCCACACGCCCCGCCTGGTTCTTCGATCCGGAGCAGTTCGGCGGCATCATCGTGGATATTGCCTCGCATCAGGTCGACCAGTTTCTCTTCTATACGGGCTCGACCAGCGGCGAGGTTGTCGGAAGCTCGGTCGGAAACTTCGGCATGCCCGACAAGCCGGCCTTTCAGGACTTCGGTGAGGTGCTGCTTCGCTCCGAGAAAGCCTCAGGCTATCTGCGTGTCGACTGGTTCACCCCGGAGGCGCTGCCGACCTGGGGAGATGGTCGCCTGACCATCCTTGGCACCGAAGGCTACATCGAACTGCGCAAATACATCGATATCGCGGGACGGCCTGGCAAGGACCACCTCTTCCTCGTCAACGGCTCGGAGATGACGCACATCGATTGCAGCGGTGAAAAGCTCGACTATTTCGATGCCTTCGCCGCCGACGTGCGCGACCGTACGGAGACGGCGATGTCCCAGGCTCATGTTTACGAAGTCTGCCGCCTTTCGCTGGAAGCACAATCAAGGGCAGCGCGCCTGGGTCATCGTTGAGGAATCCGCCATGTCCAAGAGGTTTCGTGTCGGCGTCATCGGAGCGGGGATCGCCTCGCGCCACCTGACAGGCTTTGCCTGGAACAAGGATTTGTTTGAGGTCGCGGTCCTTTGTTCGCTGGACGAGGAACGCGGCCAAGCGCTTTGCGAGGAAATTGGCATTCCCGAATATACCCAGGATGCCGAGACGATGATCGCTCGTGCGGATCTTGACATCATCGATATCTGCACCCCGCCAAGTTCGCATTTCGAGCTCTGCCGCAAGGCAATCGAGGCGGGAAAACATGTCATTTGCGAGAAGCCGCTTTTCGGCTCTATCGCCGAAGTGGACGAGATGGCTAGGATCGTAGCGCGAGCCGAAGGTCCGCAACTGATGCCGATATTTCAGTACCGGTATGGCTCGGGACTTCAGAAGCTGAAAATGCTGATCGATCTCGGCCTGACCGGGACGCCGTTCCTCACCACGATCGAAACGCATTGGTGGCGCGGCCCCGACTATTATGCCGTCCCATGGCGCGGAAAATGGGTGACCGAGCTTGGCGGCGGTCTGCTTGGTCACGCGATCCATGCGCATGACATGCTGAACTATGTTCACGGCGCCTGCGCCGAAATCTTTTCCTACGGGGCGACACTCGTAAACCCGATCCAGGTAGAGGATACGGCAGCCCTTTCGGTAAAGATGAAGAACGGCTCGCTGGCGACGCTGTCGATGACACTTGGCTCACGGAAAGAAATCTCGCGTCTGCGGTTCTGCTTTTCAAATCTCGTCGCGGAAAGCATTCTCGAGCCCTACACGATGGGCCGGGACCCCTGGAGCTTCGTTGCCGGGACCGAGGAGCATCAGCAGCGTGTCGATGAGGCGCTGGCCGGTTATGTGGTTAAGGAAGACGGCTATACCAGACAGTTCGAACTGTTCCACCATGCGCTGACATCGGGAGGCGAGCCGCCGGTGACGTTGGAGGATGCTCGCAACTCACTGGAGCTCGTCACCGCGGCCTATCATTCGCAGCGCACCGGCAAGCCGACACCGCTGCCGATCCTTTCCGATCATCCGCTCTACCATTCCTGGCTACCCGAAGAAGAGCGGCGTCTGGCGGCCGGGGCCTGATCCATGATCAAGAGCTTCGAGCATGTCGGCATGGTCACCGGCGACATGGACAGGTCACTGGCCTTTTACCGCGACCTCCTGGGTCTGCGCCTTCATTTACGGAAGACGATGGCGAACGGCACTGAAGTGGCATTCCTGGATAGTGGCAATGGCATGCTTGAGATTTTTGGGCCACCCGGCGGCGCGGGGCCTGCCTCTGATCTTCCAGCCGCAACATCGGGCGTGCTGCACATTACCTTCCTTGTCGATAACGTCGATGAAAGCTTCGCGAAGCTGGAGGCTGCCGGAGTGGCAATTAAGGAGCGACCGCGTCCAGCCGTCAATTCGGAGGTGCTGGACCGAGTAGCATTCCTTCGCGACCCCGACGGTATCATCGTCGAGCTTGCCGAACGCCGTCATGAACGGAAGCTCGATTGATCGCAAACGAGAAGGCCCCCGCAGCGTATTTTTTGCACTGCGGTAACGACTCCGTAATGCTCGTTTGTCAGCCTGAAGGCAACAATAGGTTCCTTCACGGCTGGGCTTGGTATGTCACGCAGCAAAGACGACTGGATCAATCAGCGCGCTTACGCACTCTGGGAAGCCGAAGGACGGCCGGAGGGGCGCGGTGGCGAACATTGGCAGCAGGCCGCACGCGAGTATCAGCAGCTCGAACTGACCCGCGCCTCGGTCGACGGCAGCGACCTCATCGAGCGGCTGCGGACCATGCGCCGCTTGATGCACTCGAGCGACGTTGAAAACGGCGTCGGTGTCCGCGCTGAGGAACAAAAGGCATCTGCGTGAGCAACCAACCGGCGCCCGATCACCGCTCAGGCGCCGCGCCAGCCTCCGTCATTTCCGCACGAGGACGTTGCCCGACCGCAGCCAGAATGGCGGCAGATAGAGCGGCGTCGAAGAGAACGGCAGAATATTGTCGGAGAGCGCCACGCCGAGCTGATCTTCCATGAACGCGCGCCGTGCGGCAATGCGGGCATGCATGTCAGGATAGCGCTGGCGTATCTCTTCGCGCAGCCCAACGTCCGCGAAGGCTACCATGTCTTCGCAATTGAGAGCCCAACCGGCAGGCATCGGCACCGGTATCACGTCGACCTGGAACGGCATGCCGGATCGCAAGCGCTCGGTCGAGCCCGGGCGTACAGGTGAATGAAGCCATTCCTCATGACTTCCGAGGTGACCGGGATTCAGCGCGGAGTTGAGATCCGCGGATTTGAGCTTTTCGGTGACCGCGGAGAACAGATCCCCGCCGGTCACGCCGATATTTGCGGTCTCATACCATGTGATCAAGGCTTCGAAATAGGCCTTCGAGGGCTTCAGGAATTCCTCGTCATGGTCGGTGAGAAGGCCGGCGCGCGAAGACAACGCCCCCCAGTAACCGAGTGCGGTCGTTACGCCGTCTCCTTTCCTCAGGCGGCGGGTCGTCGGGCTTCGCAGACCAATGATGCTCTCGCCGGCACTGACGGAAGCAAACATGGTGTGGACGTTTACAGGGTCCCCCTCGTAGCCGAGGCGGCCAAGAGCCTCGAATTCCGTATCTCCCTCCCTTGCGCCGGAAACGACCCTGAAGAGCGCGTCCGAGCACCGCACGGCGGCCCATTCGAAGGCCGCGAGCTGATCGACATCGATGATCGCGCGATGGCCGGTTTCCGGGTGCATGAGCACAGGCGTCGCATCGACCAGTCGCGCCGAATGACCGATCGCCCGGCGCAGCGCATTCACGATGAAATGGGGAACGAAGAAACTCTGCCCATATTCTTCGTCCTCCTCGGCCGCGAGATATTTCCAGCCGACCAGTCCAATGGAATCTCCGCTTTTTATCCCTGCCTCGCGCAGTCGATCACTGAGCCGCGGGTTTTGACTGCGGTCCTGTCCAAGGAGGCTGAAGGTTTGCGCGCGCAATACGTCGACATCTGGAAGACCGGCAATTGCCGTATAGCTCTCGGATTCGTTTCCGGTGATGATGATCCGGCGCCCGCCAGGACCGAGGAGTAGCAGCGCCTCCTCGAAACGGGGCTCGAAGCCGGAAAGATGCATGATGTTTCCGAAATGCTCGCGATCAGCATAGACGACCAACCAATCGGTGCCAGCGGCCTCAAGGGCTGCGTCCGCGCGCGCGACGTAGGTCGTCGACGGGATTTTCGGCTGCGCTCCAAGTGGTCCGAAATTTGGCAATGCAACAGGTGCTAGACTAATCGACATCAAGTTCCTCCAAGCGAAAATCAAAGCCAGTCAAAGATAAAGGCGCAAAAACGTGTACAGCCGCGGCCTGGCCGCCAAGCAACAAAAGATTAGCATAGCCGAAGCACGCAACGTTGCGATATCACCGCTTCAAAGGTGGAAAGCTCTCGATCATGAATCACGACAATAGCCGCGACGCTCCTCCCACGATTGCCGATGTCGCGCGCTTGGCGGGTGTCTCGCGCGCCGTCGCGAGCCGGGCGCTGTCGAACGAGCCGCGACCGGTATCGTCCGAGAAGCGCGAGCGCGTAATTGCCGCCGCCGCAAGCCTTGGCTACAAGCCGAACCTCCTGGCACAGAGCCTGACTACCAAAACCGTCAACCTGGTCGCCGTCGTGGTCAACCACATCCACGATCTGTCTGATCTCGACCTGTTTGACCGGCTCATTGATCAGGTCCAGTCGATTGGCAAGCAGGTCATCTTGATCCGGATCGGCTCGGTTGCGCGCGTGGACGAGTTCCTGCGCAACGGCGTCGCCTACCATGTCGACGCAGCGCTGGTCTTCTCCGACTTTGCAGACGCCCCGACTGTCCGTCGCTTGTTCCGTTCCGACAGCGTTGTCATGCTGAACGGTCTGCACGACGAGTTCTCCCCCGCTATCATCCCGGACGAAGATGCTGGCATTGCGGAAGCTGTGGCCGACGCTGCGTCGAAGATGGTGCGCACAGCCGGGCTCGTCACCGGCCGCGCCTCCTCTCCCGTGGAGCAGGCACGCATTCGCTCTTACCACGAGGCGTTTTCGCGCTACGGCATCAATCTCACCCGGACGGTCCAGGGCGACTATTCCTATGAGAGCGGGCATGCCGCGGCCAACGCATTGGCCGGCGCCGATTGTCCTGATGCGGTCTTCTGTACATCCGATGCCATGGCGATGGGCATCCTTGACGTCTGTCGGACCGATTTTCCTGCTGGTCGGCCATCGCGGTTCCGGCTCTACGGTTTCGACAATCTGTCGCTGACCGATTTCGACGCCTATCCGATCTCGTCCATTGGCTACGACAAGCTGCTCTATGTTCGCCATATCGTTGAATCCGTCGCCAACCCCGGCAATTTCACGCCGGGTCAACCGCCGGTCACGGTGCCCACACGTTTTGTGCCTCGCCTCACTGCTTAAACGAAAATGGGCTGCCAGGAGGCAGCCCGCAGTTCAAGTTACCACAGGGGGGTCAGGGCAGGGGGATTGGACTCCGGACCCCACCACTTCTTGTAGTTCGCCGCATAAGCACCCGACTGGATGTAATCGGAAACGAACATGTCGAGCCAGCGCACGAATTCCGGGTCACCCTTGGCAACGGCAATGCCGATCGGATCGTTGGAGTAGAGGCCCGGCAGCGTCACGAGCGACGGATTCTTGGTAGCCAGATAATCGAGCAGCGATGAATCTTCGATGGCCGCATCGACGCGCTTCTGCTGCAGCTGCAGAACGCCATCCGGAGCAAACTGATCGACGTAGACGAGTTGGGCATCCGGAACGGCGGTCTTCAGGAAGCTCTCGCCCGTCGTGCCGCGTCCGACGACAACCTTCTTGCCGGCCAGGTCCTTCAACTCCTTGATAGCTGCATCCTTCTGAACGATGACGCGCAAGCCAGCACGATTGTAGGGAATAGTGAAGTTCACCGTCTTGGCGCGCTCGAGCGTTGCCGAGGTATTGGCAACCGCGACGTCGATCTGGCCCGAAACGAGCATCGAGATCCGGGCGTCACCCGAGACGTCGACGAATTCGACGGGTACGCCGAGCTTCTGGGCCAGCAGCGTCGCAACGTCGACATCGTAACCAACAGGATTGTTCTGCGCGTCACGGAAGCCGATCGGCTCGCCGCCGAGCGATACGCCGATCCGAACGGTGCCGCGCGAGCGGATGTCATCGATCATTCCCGCAAAGGACGGAAATGCCGAGCCGGCCGCGATGGCGAGGGCGGCAAGGGTAGTCAGAATACGCTTCATGGTTTCATTCCCTCTTTTGATTATGCCAGTTTCGCTGCCCGCAGTTCCGGTTCGGGCATCGATTCCTCCCAGAGCCAGTAGCGAATTTCGCCCTCGCATCTGAAATTCACGACCTCATGGTTTCCCTTGGCGTCGACTGCATGGATCACGACGCCGGCGAGAAATCCGGAGGAGAGTTCATCGAGCTCATCGACGGCAAGCTTCACCGCGTCGGAGAGCGAATAGCCAAGCTTCATTGCAAGAACAACGGTGCGTGCTGTCGAGCAGCGCATCGTCATCTCACCCGTGTGGGTGCAGGCAGCCGCGCCATAGCGGCTGTCGGCATAAAAGCCGGCGCCGGGGATCGGACTATCGCCAAGGCGGCCTGGATATTTCCACGCCCAGCCGGAGGTGGACGTTGCGGCGTGAATGCCGCGCGCTGAATCAGCCGACAGAAAGACGGTCGTATCGCGCACACGCTCCGGATCAGTGATGGCGCGGCTCAACGGCGCGAGCGGAATATTGGGAAACTTCGCCAGATCCTCCGGCGAAAGTTCCTTTTCCAATCGTTCCCACCAGACCCGCCTGCTGTCCTCGAACAATACGTCGTCCTCGGCGAAACCGATTTCAGTTGCAAAGCGCCGAGCGCCGTCGCCGGTCAGCATGACGTGCGGAAGGCGTTTCATCACCTCATAGGCAAGACGCACCACCGGCAGCGTATTCGGCACGGCACCGACTGTCCCGACATCACGTGTGTTGCCGTCCATCACCGCAGCGTCCAGTTCCATGTTGCCGAGCATGTTGGGCCAGCCGCCGTAGCCGACGCTGCGGACCTTGACTTCGCTCTCCACCTTGCTGATCCCGGCGACCATTGCATCAAGGCTGATTGCACCGTCCCGCAGCATCTCCACGGAGGTCGGGAAACCCGGCCAGGCTTCTTTATTGGCCAAAAGCAGCATCTGAACCTCTAATCTTTGCGCATCTTGGAAAGGAACTGGGCGACGCGCGGCTGTGCCATGCCGCCGTCGGCGGCGAAAAACTCTTTGGTCGGCAGGTCGACCAGCAGGCGGCCCTTGTCGAGGAACACGATACGATCCGAAATCTGCCTGGCGAACTCGACCTCGTGCGTCACGAACAGCATCGTCGTGCCTTGCTGGGCGAGCTTTGCAAGGATCGCCAGCACTTCTGCCGTCATCTCCGGATCAAGCGCGCTGGTCACTTCGTCGAGCAGCAGATAGCGCGGCTGCATGGCAAGCGCCCGGCATATTCCGACACGCTGGCGCTGACCGCCCGAAAGCTGCGCTGGATAGGCATCAGCCCGGCTCCCGAGACCAACCGACTCGAGCAGTGCAAGCGCCGTCGCCTCCGCCTCAGCGCGCGGTTTCTTCAACACCTCGATCGGCGCCAGCGTGATGTTGCCGAGCACCGTCATATGCGGATAGAGGTTGAAGAGCTGGAAGACCGTACCTGACCGCTTGCGGGCCTCCGCCAGTTCCCGGGGTTTGCCGACATCGAATTCATCGACCGTGATCTGGCCGCCGTTCAGCTTTTCCAGGCCATTGATGCACCGGATCAGTGTCGACTTTCCCGAGCCGGAGGAGCCGAGGATCGAGACGACCTCGCCCGGCTCGATCGTCAGATCGATACCATCGAGCACGGTGGTCTGGCCGAAGGCCTTTTTTACGTTTTCAACTTTGATCATGTCAGAGCCCCTTCCAGGCGCTGTGGGCGCGAAGGCGATTTTCGAAGCGCGTCCCAAGCAAGGCAACCAGCTTGGCGGCGGCGTAATAGAGCAAGCCAACGGCCGTCCATACAACAAACGGCTTCAGCGTTCGCATGTTGAGGATGTTGCCGATCTTGGTAAGGTCGACCACGCCGATCACCGAGATCAGCGATGTGACCTGCAACTGGTTGACGAGAAGTGCAATCAGTGGCCCGACCGCGAAGGCGGCAGCCTGCGGGGCGAGCACATGTCGAAGGACCTGCCACCGTGTAAGGCCGAAGACTCTTGCCGCCTCGATTTGATCACGGCCGATGGACTCGATTGCCGAAACCGCGATGACATAGATGAAGGCGGCTGTATTTGCCGACAGCGTGATCGTCGCCGCGGTAACCGGCGTGACGCGGATATGGAATAGCCCTGGCAGACCGAAGAACACCAGAAACAGTTGCACCAGCACCGGCGAATTCTTCAGGAGTTCAGAAACGAAGGTGATCACTTCGCTGAGGACGGGCACACGGTAGTAGCGCACAATTGCCCAGGCAATGCCGATCACCAGTCCGATCAGCGAGGTCGCGAGAAAGAGCGCGATATTGACCCCGAGCCCTTGTGCGAGAAGAACCAGATCAAAGGCTGTAAAATCGGCAAAGCGCATCAGGCAACCGCCTCCATCATGTCACGGTTGAGACGGCGATGGAGGATCGCAATCGCGAGCGATACGAGATAGGTCAAGGCCGCATAGACGACGAGAAGCACAACATAGACTTCGAACGGCCGGTAGGTCTGAGACACCACGATCTGCGCCGAGCCGGTCAGTTCGTTGAGCGTGATCGTGGACAGGATCGACGAGGTGAGGATCATGTTGATCAGAACCGAGCCGAGCGGGCGCACGGATGTCCTGAGTGCGATCGGCAGGACAATGCGGGTGAAGATCACCCTGCGTGACAAGCCGCTCACCTCCGCTGCTTCGATGATGCCCTGATCGATCGCCAGGATGCCGGCGCGGATGATATCGGACGCGTATGCGCCGCCTGCGATCGACAGCGCAATCACGCCTGTTGTGAACGCATCGATGTAAAGACCGATCTCGGGCAGGCCGTAGTAGAAGAAAAACAGCTGCACGATGAATGGCACGTTGCGGAAGATATCGACGTAGACGAAGGCAATTCGCCGCAGCGCCGCTGACGAGGATGTGCGCGCGATTGCCACGAACGCGCCCATGATGACGCTGCCGACGAGCGCGAGAACACACGCTTCTGCTGTCAGCAGCGCGCCTTGTGCGAGAAAGCCAAGATGGGGCAAGAGAATCGACAGGTCGAGCCGCACGATCTCTCCATGAGCACGAGTGAAACCGGTTTCATCGTGTCTCGGTGGCCGAACATTGTCAAGAACGCCCTGGAGATTTCCTGCTATATCCAGCGCGAACGGAGAGATTCGTCTCGTCCGGCGGAATTGCACCGTGCTTGAAGCTGCTGGGGCAGCACCGGCCTTTCCGATTTTTCAAGCGTCATTTAGATTTACCCACCGAACGAGCACCGCCATGAGCCATATTCCGCAGATCGACTACACCACAGCCTCTGAAGAGATTCGGGCCGCGCATGACGAGGAGATGAGGGTACGGGGGCGCATGACGAACATGAAGCGTACCTTGCTGCATTCGCCTGCCGCCCACCGCATCTATGCCGAATGGTTCACGCTGCGCGCAGAGCTTTCTGCAATCGCGGATCGACCGATCTGGATCTTCTCGCATTCGATTTCAAAAGCTGCGAACTCAAGGATCGCCATCACTTTCTTTCGCCGGGCACTGATCAATGCAGGTTTCGACCCGCGGGCCTTGGTACTCTCCGAGGAAGAGGCGCTGCTCGATGCCTTCGGCACGGCGATCGTTGCCAATTCCAACGCGGTTCCCGCCGAGATCTGGACGCAGCTGAAAGGGCGCTACGATGCCAAGACGCTGGTCGATCTCGTGGCCTTTGCCGGCATCATGCTCGCAACAGCGGTCTTCAACAATGTCGTGGAGGTTGACTTCGATCCAGAGCTCGAGCCCTTCGCCGAACCCGGCCGATCGGCGTCCTGACGGACCGCATCCTGTCGAGGTCAGGCGAGCCTAAGCGTATTCGCCGGCTGCCGTCACCTTTGTGGCCAGCTCACGGGCCACAAGGACGGCATGTTCTGTAATCTGTGGCAGTCCCATCAACTCCCCAAATGTCCCACGGGCCAAGGGGCCGGAAATCAGCAAGGTCGGATCAGGACGGCCATCGGCACTTATCGCCTCCGATCGTTCGGTACATGCAATGCCGAGGCCGGTCGGATCGAGCTGCAAGCGTGACTGATCACGCAGGCGAGCGAGCCACGCCTGGCTTTCCAAAATGCTTCCATGCGCGGGACCGGTTGTGACAATAACGGCATCAAAGGTCTTCTGCAGTGGTGCGGCGTGCCGCCGTCTCAGTTCCACATGGATTGCCTCGCCGTCACGTTGCACCCGAGCGACAGAGGCCGCCAACACTTCCATCCTTCCCTCTGCAATCGCTCGCTCCAGCACCTCTTCCACCTGCGGAGCGATGCGGAACCGGTGAGCATCCCAATATGGCCTGATATGGCGTACGATCCTGCAGCGTTCGGCAATCGGCAGGCTCTGCCAGATCGCGTGGCCGTGACCGCGAACCTGGTCGATCACGGCGTGCCACGTCAATCCGGCGGCTGTGGCTTCTGCAATGGTCCGCCGGATCCCCCGCAGCAGCGCCGTCGCGCTATGAGCCGGGGTCTCGAACGCACCGAACGGCTCCTGTGGAAACGGAGCATGCCCTCTCGATCTCAATCCGCGGCGCGAAATCGATGTGATCTGCCCGCGATGGCCGGTACGCGTCAGCGAAGCGACGATGTCGGCCGCGGTCAGGCCGTTGCCGACGACCAGCACCCGGTCCGCCGGACGGACAACGTCGAGCGCGGCCGCAACGGTGGAGTTGGCGACAAAGCGGGGGTGTCCTTCAAGAACTCTGAGTGCATGAGGCGCTGACGGCGCGGGATGGCTGGTGGCGATCACCAGGAAATCGGCAACCGTTCGTCCGCCCTCGTCATCAAGGATCTCCCAGCGCCTGCCGTCCCGACGGACCTCGACAACGGCCGCACGGCGATGATGCACGCTCCGGCTTTGCACCAGGGGAGCGAGCGCCGAAGCAATATAGGTGCCGAAGACATGGCGTCGGGGGAAGAGGTTGCCATCCGGCCGGGACGCGTCCGGATCGTCCGCGACAGCATCGTTGCGGGCCATCCATTCGAGGAAGTCCTCCGGCCGATCCGGCAACAGGCTCATCCGGGCGGCGGGAACATTGATCCGATGCGTTGGATCGGTGGTATCGTAGGCGAGCCCTCTGCCAAGCTCTTCTCGTGGCTCGAAAACCACGATTGCTGGTGGCGGGCTGCATGTGGAGGATGCCAGATGGTACGCAACGCCCGCACCAGAAACGCCTCCGCCGATAATCGCCACTACGGGGCGACACGTCTTGCCACGGGTGTCCTGTCGAGATGTCACGCTGCCCTGCTTCACTTGACCGCGACCCAGATCGCCTTCCTTGTTAGGCGCGTTTTGTCCTTCACGCCCCAAGGCTCAATTTAAAGGCTCACAGCCAGGACAGCAACTTCAATATTCTACAAAATTAGTAGAATTTTTATCCCGCCATCCCGCCAAAGCACCGAAGAGTTTTTCCGTGCTGCAGCGCAATAGAGATGGGCTTGCTTGGTTTATCCTCGGCGATTTTGAAATCATCTGGCCGTTCGAGGCTTGCCTCATCAATTCAAGACGGGAAACACCACAATGAACAAGAAGACGTCCAAATCCAGCCTGACGCGTCGCGCAAGCCTTGCCGCGATCGCCGCCTCCACCATCGCTCTGATCGCATTTGCATCGCCTGTCGCTTCCTTCGCCGAAGACAAGTCGATCAAGGTTGGCATCATGAGTGGCGAGGACGAAGACGTCTGGCGCGTTGTGGCCGCCGAAGCCGCCAAGAAGGGCCTGACGATCGAAGCGATCGTCTTCAACGATTATACACAGCCGAACGAGGCGCTGGAGCGCGGCGAAATCGACGCCAACGCCTTTCAGCACAAGCCCTATCTCGACAATCAGATAAAGCAGCATGGCTATCATATCGTCCCCGTCGGATACACCGGCGTCTGGCCGATCGGCCTTTATTCGAAGAAGCACAAGACCATCGCCGAGTTCGCCGAAGGTGCGGCGATCGGCGTGCCGAACGATCCGTCAAACGAGGGTCGTGCGCTACGCGTTCTTCAAAACGAAGGCATCATCAAGCTCAAGGACGGCACAGGCATCCTCGCGACCGTTACCGACATCACCGAGAACCCGAAGAACGTCGAGATCAAGGAGCTTGATGCCGGTGTGGTCGGCCGCGCCATCGATGATCTGGATGCGGCAGTGGTGAACACCGACTGGGCCCTGAAGGCCGGGCTCTCGGCGGCCGACCGCATTGCGCAGGAACCTATCGCTGACAATCCGTACCGCAACTTCATCGCTGTCAAGCAGGGCAGCGAGAACGAAGACTGGGTGAAGACGCTGGTCTCGTCCTACCAGAACGATGCGGTCAAGGCGGAGTTCGACAAGGTTTATAAGGGAACCGGCCTCAGCGCCTACTGATCGACATTCGCGCCGAGGGGTTAGGCGCGTTGAACAAGGCGGCCCGGGCGTTCCTTGCCCGGGCCGCCTTGGGCGTTTCCGAAGGGAATGACTATGAATACAATCGTAACGGCCTCTGTAATCGAGACGCCGCAAGCAACTGCTGAGGCGGTGGTCCGCCTGGTCGACGTACATCGGCATTTCGGCACCACCCCGGCCCTCGATGGCGTAGCGCTCACCGTCCACAAGGGAGAAATCCTGGGTGTAATCGGGCGCAGTGGAGCCGGCAAATCCACATTGATCCGCTGCCTCAACGGCCTGGAGCGTCCGGATCGCGGCTCAATCGAAATCGAGGGGCGCAGCATCGTTGGTCTCGACGAAAAGGAGTTGCAGCCGCTTCGCCGCCGCGTCGGAATGATCTTCCAGCATTTCAACCTGCTGGCCTCCAGGACGGTCGAGGAGAATGTCGCACTGCCGCTGAAGATCGCCCGCGTGGCAAAGACCGAGCGCCTGAGGCGCGCACATGAATTGCTGGAGCTTGTCGGTCTCGCGGGTAAGGCGAAGGCTTATCCATCGTCCCTGTCCGGTGGCCAGAAGCAGCGGGTGGGCATTGCGCGCGCGCTTGCCGCACGCCCTGCCTTGCTCTTGTCCGACGAGGCGACATCGGCGCTCGATCCCGAGACCACACGGTCGATCCTGGCCCTTCTGAAGGACATCAACCGCAAGCTCGGCCTCACCATCATCCTCATCACGCATGAGATGGAAGTCGTCCGCAGCATTGCCGATCGCGTCGCAGTCATCGATGCCGGCCGGATCGTCGAAGAAGGAAAGGTATGGTCGGTGTTCGCTGACCCGAAAGCGCCGATCACCCGGAGTCTGCTGTCCGGCAGCCGCCCGCAATTGCCGGAGCATATCGCCGCTCGCCTTTCGCCGACATCAGGGGAGGAAGCGATCATAAGCATCGACATGGCGGGCCTCGCCGCACAGGGCGCGGTCTTTGCCGACCTGTCTGCGGCGCTGCCGCAATCCTTCCGGCTCGTCCACGGCGGTATCGACCATATCCAGAACCAGCCGGTGGCGCGGTTCTTCATTGCTGTCCCGATGCGCGACCCTGCGCTCAAGGACAAGGTTCTGCAGTTTCTGAAGGCTCGCTCTGCGCGGGTGGAGGTCCTTGGCTATGACACCGATCATGTTTAATCTTCTGCTTCGTTCCCTCTGGGAAACGATCCTGATGACGGGTGCATCCGGACTGATTTCGCTGGTCTTCGGCCTGCCGCTCGGTCTCGCGCTCGTTCTCACGAACAAAGGCGGCATCGCCGAGAACGCCTGGGTAAACGGCATCCTTGGGGCCATCATCAATGGTTTCCGTTCCGTGCCGTTCATCATCCTGCTGGTGGCCCTGATCCCGGTGACGCGCCTGATCGTCGGCACTGCGCTTGGCACCTGGGCGGCCATCGTCCCGCTCGCCATTGCCGCAACGCCCTATTATGCACGGATCGCGGAAGTGTCGCTGCGCGAGGTCGATCGCGGACTGATCGATGCGGTGCGCGCCATGGGCGGCAATCGCTGGACGATCATTCGCGAAGTGTTGGTACCGGAAGCTTTACCCGGCATCGTCGCCGGCTTCACGGTCACCTTGGTGACCCTGATCGGGGCCTCGGCAATGGCCGGTGCGATCGGCGCTGGCGGTCTCGGCGACCTTGCCATCCGCTATGGCTACCAGCGCTTCGAGACAACCGTCATGGTGGCAGTCGTTGCCGTCTTGATCGTGCTTGTCTGCGGCATTCAGTGGCTCGGCGATCGACTGGTCGAAAGGCTTGACCATAAATAGTCAGCGGCGAAACGCAGCGGCAGGGTGCGAGGATGGCAACCTGCCGCTGCCGCCAAACAGCTTCTGCCTGAGTGGTCCCTCGGTGTAGTCCGCCTTGAACAGCCCGCGCTCCTGCAGCACCGGAACGACGAGATCGACGAAGTCGCGCAGGCTTTCCGGCGCCACGGTACGTGCCAGGTTGAAGCCGTCCACACCGCCATCGGAAACCCATGCCGCCAGGCGGTCCGCCACTTGCTCGGCCGAGCCGACAATGGGTTTCATACGGCTGCCGAGTACCATTTGATCAATGATCTGGCGCAGCGTCACCGGCTTTGACGCTTCCCTGGTGATTGCGGCGAGCGCAGACTGATTGGCATTGGTGGACCTCTGCTCGATTGGATCGTCGAGGCCGTATTTCGAGAAATCAACGCCTGTCGAGGCCGAATAATGCGCCAGGGAAGCATCGACACTCGCATGGCGGCGGTAGTCTTCGAGCTTTTCGAATGCCTCCTTTTCGGTGCGACCAACGACAACCGTCACAAGGCCGAGAACACGCAAGGCATCCGCCCCGCGCCCTGATGCCGCCGCCTTGTGCTTCAGGGCCGCCACGGTCGGCCTTGCCGCCTGCGGGGTCGGCGTCGCGATGAAGACGCATTCGGCGTGTCGGGCCGCGAAATCCTGCCCGCGCGTCGAAGCGCCTGCCTGGAAGAGCAGAGGCGTGCGCTGTGGCGAAGGCTGCGAGAGATGAATACCCTCCATCTTGTAGTATTGGCCGTCGTGCTTGACGGCTCGGACTTTCGACGGGTCGGCGAAGACGGCTCGCGCCTTGTCACCAAGTACCGCATCGTCGTCCCAGCTGCCCTCCCAGAGCTTGTAGAGGATTTCGAGATATTCCTCGGCCGCGTCGTAGCGCGCGTCGTGTTCCGGCAGTTTGTCGAAACCCATCGCACGCGCAGCACTGTCGAGATAGCCGGTGACCATGTTCCATCCGATGCGACCCTTTGTCAGGTGGTCGAGCGTCGACATGCGCCGCGCCAACAAGTACGGCGGCTCGTAGGTCGTGTTGACCGTTACCCCGAAGCCGAGATGCCTGGTGACATAGGCCATTGCCGAGATCGGCATCAGCGGGTCGTTGACCGGGATCTGCGCGCCGGCCTCGATGACGGGTGCCGGACTTTTCTTGTAGACATCGTAGACCCCAACGATATCCGCCAGGAATATCCCGTCCAGCTTGCCCCGCTCGGCTGTCCGGGCAAAGTCCACCCAGTAGTCGAGGTCGGTATAGTGAGGGGACGTATCGCGTGGATGCGTCCACATGCCGTGATTGATATGACCGACGCAGTTCATGTCGAATGCGTAGATCTGCATCTGCTCCATACAATCATTCCCTGGGCCGGTAGACCCGGCGCCGCCTTGAGCCACGAGGGACGCTTTGCGTACCCCTAGCTCTTACCTTTCCACGGAACGAGGGTTGCTTCCAAGAGCCGAACGGCAGCGCTGAAAGCAAATGCACAGGCAGCGATGATGCCGATGCCAACGAAGACAACGTCGGTTGCCAGAAACTGGGACGCCGACATGATCATGTAGCCGATGCCGCGGTTGGAGGCGATCAACTCCGCAGCGACGAGCGTGCCCCAGCCGACGCCAAGCGCAATTCGGATACCCGTCAGGATCTCCGGCAGAGCCGATGGCAAAACGATGCTGACAAGAAGCTGCCAGGGCCGGGCGCCAAGCGATCGTGCGGCGTTGACGCGCTCGATCGGCAGGGCGCGCACGCCAGCCTGCGCCGAAAGGCAAATCGGTGCGAACATGGCAAGCACGAGAAGCGTTACCTTCGACGTCTCGCCGATGCCGAGCCAGATGATCATCAGTGGCAGATAGGCGAGGGGCGGCAGCGGCCAGTAGAATTCGATCGGTGTGTCGAATATGCCCTTCGCCCAGCGATTGAGCCCCATCAGCAGGCCGATCGGGATGCCGGCGGCAATGGCGATGGCAGCTGCCGTTGCAATCCTGAACAGGCTTGCCGAAATATGTTCGCCGAGCGACGCGCCGGCATAGCCGTCACGATAGACGGCTCCGAGTTGCGTGGCGACCTCCTGCGGTGTCGGCAGGAAAAGACGCGGTACCAACCCCAGCCTGGCGATCAGCCACCAGGTTCCAATCAAAGCGACCGCTGTTGCGAAGCTGATGACAAGCGTATTGCGTTCGCCGACGCCGAACCCGTTCATCTCGACGGTTTTCGGTTGATCCGTTTCGGCCCGCACGACCACGCCCGTCGTTTCGATGACATTGCTCATTCCGCCGCACTCCTGATCTCGTCGGAGCCATGTAGAATGGTCCGGATTTCTTCTCGCAAACTGGCAAACTCCGGTGCCATCTTGATCGATCGGGCGTCGCCAGTGCGGGCAAATTCGCGAACGAAATCGAGTTCGAAGCGCGCCACAATGCGGCCGGGACGCGGCGACATCACCACAAGCTGCGTCCCGAGGAACAGAGCTTCCTCGATCGAATGCGTGATGAAGAAAATGCGTTTTCCCGTTGTTTTCCAGATCGATACGAGGAGTTCCTGCATCTGTTCACGCGTCAGGCTGTCCAGGGCTCCGAAAGGCTCGTCCATCAAAAGCACATCAGGATCGGCGGCAAGGGCGCGGGCAATCCCGACGCGCTGGCGCATGCCACCCGACAATTCGTAGGGAAAGGCTTTCGCGAAGTCTTTCAAACCGACGAGAAACAGAAGCTCTTCCGCGCGGGTACGCCGCGCAGCTTTTGGAGTACCCGTAAACTGAAGGCCAAGTGCGACATTGTCGACGACCGACTTCCAAGGCAGCAGGGTATCCTTCTGGAACACGACGCCTCGGTCCGCGCCAGGGCGCATGACCGGTCGCCCATCAAGAGTAATCGTGCCCGAGGAAAGCGGCAGGAAGCCGGCAATCGCATTGAGGAGTGTGGACTTGCCGCAACCCGATGCACCAAGTGCCACGACGAAGCTGTTGTCTGGAATATCGAGAGAAACGCGATCCAGGGCATGGACCGTCCGGCCATCCCGCGTCCGGAAATAGACGCTTGCGTGATCGACTTTGAGCATGTGCCGTCTCTTCATGTTGTGACGCTGGCGCGATATCGCGCCAGCGTAGCAGGATGGGAGGATTGTTCGTTATTTCAGTTACTTGCGTTGACAAGTGCATCCGGCGTGACAAAAGCCGCGTAGCTCGGCAGCACCTCGCTCACCTTGCCCTGATCCTTCAGGAAGGCGGCCGTGTCCTTGAGGATCTTGGCTGCGCCCGACTTTTCGCCGCCACCGAGCCAAGCCTCGGACGCCTGCACCTCAGGGGTCAGCAGCGTGAGGTTCTTCAGTGCGGCAGCCTGCTGCTCGGGTGTGCCACCAAGTGTCTTGGCAAGCAGCTTGGCATTTTCGCTGTCGGCGTCCCAGGCCTTCTTGTCTGCCGCGAAGGAGGCGTAGTACTTGTTGACCACGCTGGCGAAGCCCTTCAGGAACGCCGGGTTCTCATCGGCGAACTTCGATGCGGAAACCCATGCGGAGAAAGTGGGCGCGCCCTTGTCGGCGACATCCTTGGAGGTGACAAGCACCTTGCCGTTCTTTTTCAGCTCGCTCAGCGCCGGATCCCAGACAAAACCACCGTCAATGTCGCCGCGGTTGTAGCTGGCGACGATCTCGGGCTGCGGAATTGCAAAGACCTGAACATCCTTTTCCGTCAGTCCGAGAGATTTGATCAACGCAAGAAGCTGATAGTGGTCGGTCGATACCGGCGCGGCAGCGAGCTTCTTGCCCTTGAGGTCGGACAGAGACGCAATGCCCGAACCGTTGCGAACAACCAGAGCCTCGTCGATGCCGGAGATCGAGGAAAGGTAGAAGGCCTTCACCTCCAGTCCGCGCGAGGTCGCAGCTGCGAACGGGCTCGAGCCGACGTAGCCGACCTGCACATCGCCCGAAGCGATGGCCGCGAAGATTTCGGCCCCGGAGTTGAACTTGCGGAAATCGATGTCGTAGCCGGTTGCCTTCGCAAATTCGCCATTGGCGATTGCGACCGACGACGGCAGCGCGTCCGTCTGATAGGCCACCACGACCTTCTTGTCGGCTGCCTGTACTGTAAATGTTGCCAGCAGGCTCGCGGAACCGAGTGTGATCGCCGCCAATAATGTCCTGATATTCATGTTTCGCCCCCTTGCGGCTGAGCGTCAGCCTCAGCGCCTGAACTTGTTTCGACGCTTATAACCGTAGGGCGGATGCTTCAGCGGACACAGGCAAAACTATCTATTTTATAGAATATAAGAACAATATTGTTTTTTGATTGAGTTGAGGCGCAAACATTCGCGCCTCGGCCGGCTGAGGGGCCTCGATCGGCATCATAATTGGGAAATGGCGTCAGACCGGATCGATAAAGATCAGGAAGCAGCGCGCTCTGCCGCTCACCTCGACATCCCCGGGTTGCTCGAGCGGAAGCTCGACATCCCCGGGTTGCTCGAGGAGAAGCGTATCGCCTGGGCCAAGATCCACGCTTTGACCACTCCATTCAACGGTGAGCGCGCCCTGATGACACAGGAGAAGCCACGTCGGCGCGGCGGGCTGAAAGGTGACCCTGGAATCGATATCAGCCCTCTCGACCCGGTGGCGCAATCCGTCGCGACGCGTCATGACGTTCAGGTCCGTGATGGGTCCCTCGGCAAGCGTTGCAGTGACAGCGACATCGGCGGCAAAGGCGAGGGGAGCGCTGTCCTGCGTCAGCAACAGCGGATTATCCCCATCGATTGCGAGCTGCATGCCGTTGCCGTCGATAACCGAAAGCGTCCGGTCGATGCCGGGAAAGATCGAGAAGGGGCCATCGGTCGCGACCGTTGCCATGCTGACGCGCCAGTCGAAATCAGAAAGGGCCGCCCCCTCGGGCGAGACGGCGACCTCAACGGTCTCGCCGCCGCCGTTCTTCCACGGCATGCGGCGATAATTGCTGGCTCTGAGGACGGTGGCGCGGGTCATTTTTGCTCCATCATTGTGAACTCCCTGTCACCGGCTGGAAATGAGCGACAGTGGAACCCTTCCCCCTATTTAAGGGATGGCTTCGATCCTCTCCTCATGGCACAGGCTTTTCGGAGGCATTGATCCTTCTCTCCGTCGACAAGGCCGTCGCACGATGCGGCGGCCTTGTTCGACCGATGTGAGGCTTAGTTTCCGAGGATCGCGGGCAGGCGCAGGCCTTGTTCCTTGGCGCACTCGATCGCGATCTCGTAGCCCGCGTCGGCATGGCGCA
The DNA here is from genome assembly GCF_056394785.1 of Rhizobium sp. 10N414. Classification (NCBI taxonomy): domain Bacteria; kingdom Pseudomonadati; phylum Pseudomonadota; class Alphaproteobacteria; order Hyphomicrobiales; family Rhizobiaceae; genus Rhizobium; species Rhizobium sp. 10N414. The sequence continues at coordinate 64,095 of NZ_JBFTIN010000018.1, forward strand.
TGACGCCGGTTGCCGGGTCGTTCCAGAGAACACGCTCAAGTCTGCGCGCCGCCTCATCAGTGCCGTCGGCGCAGATGACCATACCGGAATGCTGCGAGAAGCCCATGCCGACGCCGCCACCGTGATGGAGCGACACCCAGGTCGCACCCGATGCGGTGTTCAGGAGCGCATTCAAAAGCGGCCAGTCGGAGACCGCATCCGAGCCGTCCTTCATCGCTTCCGTCTCGCGGTTCGGTGAAGCGACGGAGCCGGAGTCGAGGTGGTCGCGGCCGATGACAACGGGTGCTTTCAACTCGCCGTTCCTGACCATCTCGTTAAACGCAAGGCCGAGACGATGGCGATCGCCGAGACCGACCCAGCAAATGCGCGCCGGCAATCCCTGGAAAGCGATGCGATCGCGGGCCATGTCCAGCCAGTTGTGCAGGTGCTTGTTGTCAGGCAGAAGCTCCTTCACCTTGGCGTCGGTCTTGTAGATATCCTCCGGATCGCCCGACAGGGCTGCCCAGCGGAAGGGACCGATGCCGCGGCAAAACAGCGGGCGAATATAGGCAGGCACGAAGCCCGGGAAGGCGAAGGCGTTTTCCAGGCCCTCGTCCTTGGCAACCTGACGGATGTTGTTGCCGTAATCGAGCGTCGGGACGCCAGCATCCCAGAAGGCAACCATCGCTTCGACGTGGACCTTCATCGACGCGCGCGCGGCCACTTCGACAGCCTTCGGATCGCTCTCGCGCTTGGCCTTGGCTTCCTCGACAGTCCAGCCAGCTGGCAGGTAACCGTTGCGCGGATCGTGCGCGGATGTCTGATCGGTCACGATATCGGGGCGAGGGCCACCGGCCTTCATGCGGCGAACGAGTTCCGGGAAGATTTCGGCAGCGTTGCCGAGCAGTCCGACCGACTTTGCTTCGCCGGCCTTCGTCCACTTGTCGATCAGCGCCAGGGCCTCATCGAGTGTCTTCGCCTTCTCGTCGACGTAGCGTGTACGCAGACGGAAATCGATGCGCGTCTCGTCACATTCGACGGCCAGGCAGCAGGCGCCCGCCATCACGGCTGCGAGCGGCTGTGCGCCACCCATGCCACCAAGACCGCCGGTCAGGATCCATTTGCCCTTGAGGTTGCCATCGTAGTGCTGGCGGCCGGCCTCGACGAAGGTCTCGTAGGTTCCCTGCACAATGCCTTGCGTGCCGATATAGATCCATGAGCCGGCTGTCATCTGGCCGTACATGGCAAGGCCCTTTTTATCCAGCTCGTTGAAGTGATCCCACGTCGCCCAGTGCGGCACGAGGTTCGAGTTGGCAATCAACACGCGGGGGGCATCCTTATGCGTGCGGAACACGGCGACTGGCTTGCCGGACTGCACGAGGAGCGTTTCATCCTCGTTCAAAGTCTTCAGGGTCGCTGCGATACGGTCGAAATCGTCCCAGGTGCGGGCTGCACGGCCGATGCCGCCATAGACCACCAGCTCGTTTGGATTTTCCGCGACGTCAGGGTCGAGGTTGTTCATCAGCATGCGCAGCGGCGCTTCGGTCATCCAGCTCTTGGCGTTGAGTTCACTGCCGCGCGGGGCGCGGATCTCGCGAATGTTGTGACGTGGATTTGAGGTCATGCGGGGTTCCCCCTGTCGAGTGATCGTTATCGTTTCAGGTCCGGTGCGATCTGCTCGATGCGCACCAGAATGTCTTTGAGGTGGACGCGAAGGCGCTCTGCCTTGGCAGCGTCGTAGGCAAACGGCGGCGCCTCGGTCTCAAGATGCGTCGATTGCGCGAGTTCCATCTGGATGGCGTGCACGCCCGTTTCTGGCTGCCCGTAGTGGCGTGTCGTCCACCCACCCTTGAAGCGGCCGTTGAGCACGCTGTCATAGCCTTCAGCCTTCTCGACGACCGTGAGTGTCGCCTGTTCGATGGCCCCATCGCAGGTCTTGCCCATGTCGGTGCCGATGTTGAAATCCGGCAGCTTGCCTTCGAAAAGGAAAGGAATATGCGAGCGGATCGAGTGGCAATCATAGAGGATCGCCACGCCATGAATTGCTCTCACACGCTCGACCTCGGCGGCAAGGGCTGCATGATAGGGAGCATGAAAGTCCCTGAGCCGCGCCGCAATGTCGGCTTCATCAGGTGCCCGTCCATCCTTCCAGATCGCCTTGCCGTCGAAGTCCGTTTCAGGAACCAGGCCGGTGGTGTTTTGGCCGGGATAGAGGCTGACGCCTGCCGGATCTCGGTTGGCGTCGATGACGTAGCGATGGAACGTCGCGCGCACCGTCGTCGCATCGGCAAGCAGGCCGTCATAGAGGTCGTGGATGTGCCAGTCGGTATCGGCAAGAATCCTGCCGTTATCATTCAGACGCTCCCAGATGCCGGCGGGCACGTCAGTGCCGGTGTGCGGAAAACCCAGGATAATGGGTGAAGAACCCTGTTTGACGTCGACGACAGCCATCTCAGACCTCCAGAGCCGGCAGGATGCCGCTTGAGACTGATGCATTGAGCGCGCCTGTCGCGATGAGGTCGCCCGCCGCCTTCAGATCGTTCGCCATGTAGCGATCGAGCTCCAGCGTCGGTACCACGCTGCGGATGGTGGCGATCGCCTTCTGCAGTTCGGGACCGGTTGTGAGTGGCGCACGAAATTCCACGCCCTGTGCTGCGGTCAATGCCTCGATGCCGATAATGCTGAAGAGGTTGTCGGTCATCTGGAGCAGACGACGCGCGCCATGGCAGGCCATCGAAACGTGATCTTCCTGGTTGGCGGATGTCGGCGTCGAATCGACGGAGGCCGGGTGTGACATCTGCTTGTTCTCAGACATCAGCGCTGCCGACGTTACCTCGGCGATCATCAGGCCTGAGTTGAGGCCCGGCTTCTTTGCCAGGAAGGCCGGCAGTCCATAGGAAAGCGCGGGATCGACCAGCAAGGCGATGCGCCGCTGCGCGATCGCGCCGATTTCGCAGATGGCGAGGGCGATCTGGTCGGCTGAAAAGGCAACCGGCTCGGCATGGAAATTGCCGCCCGAGACAACCGAGTTGTCCGAAAGCACCAGCGGGTTGTCAGTGACGGCATTTGCCTCGATCTCCAGTGTGCGCGCGACCGAGCGCAGAACATCCAGGCAGGCACCATCGACTTGCGGCTGGCAACGAATGCAGTAGGGATCCTGCACACGCTCGTCGCCCTCAATATGGCTCTGGCGGATGGCGGAGCTTTCGAGGAGCGCGCGAAGTGCCGCGGCCGTGTCGATCTGGCCCTTGTGGCCGCGTAGCGTGTGAATATCGGGATGGAAAGGCGCGGACGAGCCCATCGCCGCATCGGTCGACATGGCACCGGTAATCAGTGCTGCCTGAGCTGCGCGGTGAGCCCGGAAGAGACCGGCAAGCGCCAATGCCGTCGAGGTCTGCGTGCCGTTGATGAGCGCAAGGCCTTCCTTGGCCGCCAGCACAACGGGCTTCAAGCCAGCCTTCGCAAGGGCGGCCGCGCCTGACAGGCGTTCACCCGCAAGGAAGGCTTCGGCTTCGCCCATCATCACGGCGGCCAGGTGGGCCAGCGGCGCAAGGTCGCCCGAAGCGCCCACGGAACCCTTTTCCGGGATGACCGGGATGACGCCTTTTTCGAGCATGCCTTCGATCAGCCGCACCAGTTCGAGCCGGACGCCGGAGGCGCCGCGACCGAGCGAAACGAGCTTCAAGGCCATGATCAGGCGAACGATGTTTTCGGGCAATGGCGCGCCGACGCCGCAGCAGTGGGACAGGATAAGATTACGCTGGAGCGTCGCCACGTCAGCACTGTCGATCTTGATCGAAGCAAGTTTGCCGAAGCCGGTATTGATGCCATAGACCGGTGCATTGCCGGCCGCGATCTCTGCAATGCGGGCAGCGGCCTTGGCTATACCGGCATCAAAAGATGCGTCGAGCCTCGCCGGTTCACCGGTCCAGTAGATCGTCTCCAGATCCCTGAGCGAGACGGAGCCTGGATGAAGGGTAATGGTCAACGGTCGATCCTTTCGCCCTTGAAAACATGTGCATGAAGCGGGTTGAAGCCGATGCGGTAAACGAGCTCCGCGAGGCTTTCGACGTCCCAGATCGCAAAGTCCGCGGACTTGCCGGTCTCGAGCGTTCCTGTCTCGCCCAGAAGCCCAAGGGCGCGTGCACCCTCACGGGTCGCCCCCGCAATGCATTCTTCGACAGTCAGGCCGAAGAGCGTGGCTGACATATTCATCGTCAGAAGCAGCGAGGTGAGCGGCGAGGTGCCGGGATTGCAGTCGGTCGCAATGGCAATACGGGTGCCGGCGTCGCGCAGCGCCTGAACGGGCGGCTTCTGCTTTTCGTTGATGGCGTAGAAAGCGCCAGGCAAGAGAACGGCGACCGTACCGGCCGCAGCCATGGCGGCAGCACCCTCGGCATCGAGATATTCGAGGTGGTCGGCAGAGAGCGCACCATGGGAGGCGGCGAGCTTGGCGCCGCCAAGATTGGACAATTGTTCGGCATGCAACTTGACTGGCAGACCGAGTGCCTCTGCCTTGTCGAAGACCCGGGCGATCTCGGCGGTGGAAAAGGCGATGCCCTCGCAGAACCCGTCGACTGCATCGACCAAGCCCTCGGCATGGGCGTATTCGAGGCCTGGGAGGACGACCTCGGCAATGTAGTCGCTGTTGCGCCCCCTGTACTCGATCGGCGTTGCATGAGCGCCGAGATAGGACGTGACGACGCGCACCGGGCGAAGGCGCTCAAGCTGGCGGGCAGCGCGCAACATCTTCAGCTCGCCATCGACGTTCAGCCCATAGCCGGACTTGACTTCGATCGTCGTCAGCCCCTCGCGGATCAGCGTATCCAAGCGGGGAAGCGCCGCCTTGACGAGGCCTTCGACCGAGAGCGCATTTGTTGCCTTGACGGACGAGACGATGCCGCCGCCGGCGCGCGCAATCTCTTCATAGGTCGCACCTTCGAGGCGCATCTCGAACTCGCGGGCGCGATTGCCGCCAAAGACGATGTGGGTGTGGCAGTCGACGAGGCCCGGTGTAATCCAGCGGCCTTCGAGATCCGTGATCTCGGCGCGCTCGATCGCGGCAACCGGCAGTTCGGCCTCGGAGCCGACGTAGCTTATTCGCCCACCCTCGGTGACGAGGGCGCCTTTTTCGACGATGCCGAGGCCCTGCTTTTGCGGGTCGAGTGTTGCCAAGCGCACATTCCGCCACAGATGCGGACGGACGTCGCCGGATGACTCATGGCTTGAAAATTTGTTCCCATTCATCAGCTTTGCGCCTTTCCTTATGCGGAAACATGTATATACATAATAAACCGATGACAAGTGAAATTTTGTGCGCTTCCATGGAAAAGAAAGATGCGCGGCGCCAAAGAGGAGAAAAAGCGTTATGGCTCAGACGGTGGCGACCAGACTTCATGCGAGCGCGGCACTTCTGCCGCAGGGATGGCGCAAGGACGTGCGCGTGACGATCGAGGACGGCCTGATTGCGACCATCGAGGCCAACGTCGCTCCGACGCCAGCCGATGATCGTCACGGCACGCTTGTGCCCGCGATGGGCAATCTCCACAGCCACGCTTTCCAGCGCGCCATGGCCGGCCTTGCCGAAGTGCGGGGACCAGCCAATGACAGCTTCTGGAGCTGGCGCACGGTCATGTACAAGTTCGCATTGTCGATGACGCCCGAACATGTCGAAGCCGTTGCCGCCCAGCTCTACATGGAGATGCTGGAGGCCGGCTTTTCCCGGGTCGGCGAATTCCACTATCTGCACCACGACAAGAACGGCACACCCTACGCCAACATTGCCGAGCTGGCCGAGCGCATCGGGGCGGCGGCAAATGTCAGCGGTATCGCCCTGACGCTGCTTCCCGTATTCTATGCCCATTCTGGCTTCGGTGGCGCCGCACCGATCGAGGGTCAACGGCGCTTCATCAATTCGCTGGACAGTTTTGCCGCCCTGATGGACGGCTGCCGCAAGGTGACGATGAGGCTTCAAGGTGCCGAGCTCGGCCTTGCCCCACATAGCCTGCGCGCCGCCACACCCGAGGAACTGGCCACGGTCGTCCCGCTTGCCGGCAACGGCCCGATCCACATCCACATTGCCGAGCAGGTCAAGGAAGTCGAGGATTGCATTGCCTGGTCGGGCGCCCGGCCCGTCGAATGGCTGCTTGCCAACCAACCCGTCGATGATCGCTGGTGCCTGATCCACGCGACGCACATGAGCGACGAGGAAACCCGTGGCATGGCCCGTAGCGGCGCGATCGCCGGCCTTTGCCCGATTACCGAGGCCAACCTCGGCGATGGCACCTTCGAGGCACCGCTCTTCATCGAGGAAGGCGGACGTCTCGGCGTCGGCTCCGATTCCAACGTGGCGATCTCGCTTTCCGGCGAACTGCGCCAGCTTGAATACTCAGAGCGTCTGGCGTTGAGGGCCCGCAATGTGGTGGCTGCACCCGGCGGCTCAACGGCGCGCAGCCTGTTCGATCATGCAATAACCGGCGGCGGCGCCGCCCTGAAGGCCCCTGGGGGAATTGCCGTCGGTCATCACGCCGATCTCATCTCGCTCGACACGACGGCCGTGCCCTACCTTTCAGGCGACCAGTTGCTCGATCATTGGATTTTTGCCGGCGGTGTCGCGGTCGATAGTGTCTGGGCGCTCGGCCGCAAGCAGGTGGAAGGCGGCCGCCACGTAGCGCGCGAGGCAATCAATCGCCGGTTCCTGAAGGCGATGGGCGAGCTTCTTTCAGCATAGGGCTTTCCAGGTCCCGACATTCACATTAGAGCGGGAGGTATAACCGGAGCGTGACGATGAACCAAAGCAAGGACATCACCTTGCATCAGCGGATCGTGAGTGACATCGAAGGCCGCATCGTCTCGGGCGAATGGCCACCGGGTCACCGCATCCCGTTCGAAGTGGATCTCACCAAGCAATATGACTGTTCGCGCATGACCGTGAACAAGGCGCTGACCCAGCTCGCCAAGGCGGGCCTCATCGAGCGTCGGAAAAAGTCCGGCAGCTTCGTCACACAGCCGCAGGCACAATCGGCCGTCCTCGAGATCCACGACATCGGCGCCGAGGTCAAGTCATTGAATCTCACCTATGCCTTCACGGTCTCAAAGCGCGTGCAACGCAAGGCCAGGGCCGAGGACATCGGACGCCTGGACGTCATGCCGGGCTCTTCCGTTGTCGACGTGGCCTGCATTCATCACGCGGGCGGACGGCCATTCTGCCTCGAGGAAAGGCTAATCAGTCTGTCGACCGTACCCGAGGCAGCCGACGCCGATTTTTCCGAGATGGCACCCGGCGCCTGGCTGATCAATCAGATCCCATGGAGTAGCGCCGAGCACCGCATCCATGCCGTATCGGCCGGCGCGGACGAGGCTGTCGCCCTGGACATCCCGCGCAACACGGCCTGTCTGGTCGTCGAACGCCGCACCTGGAGCAATGTCGGGCCAGTCACTCACGTGCGCTTCACCTATCCCGGCGACCGGCACGCACTGGTAGCGCGCTTCACCCCGGCGTCGCAATAGCGAACGGGCTTGTCAGACGGCGCTGTCAGACGGCCTTGTCAGCAAGACACCTGGTTCCTCGAAGCGCAAGTCTCCTACCCGAGTTTCGTGGCTCGCCAGTGAACGCAACCGAACGTGACGCAAAACATCTCAAACTGCAGAAGGTTGATGTCTCGCACGCCGCAGCAAGCTCGCCATCGCCGGCAAGACTGCCGCAATGCATATTGGCGTCAGCACTTTTGCCTCTCCCGTCATCGGGTCGGGGCCGGCCATGCGGCTTTCCGGAACGGTCAAGCCGCCGGTTGAGGCGCGTTCAGTTCAGCCTCTCGTCGACGGTTGGTGACGGCGCAAAAATCCTGAAGCTCTGATCGATCCAGGTGAGTTCGTCCCGAACGTCCTGCACGCCGGCGACATTCTCCGCCGCCACTCTTACGGCCGCCCGCACCCGTTCGTCGGGAACCGTCCCTCTCAACACGACAATGCCGGCATTGACGCTGACGCGGATCTGTCCACATCGAGCCCATTTTCTGGTCTGCAATTCCGCCTCGACGTTCGATAGGATCGTCCTGTCATCAATCGGAAAGACCGAGACCGATCGCGATTGTCGAAGCGGCTTGAGGAAGTCCTTCCTGGCAATGATGCCGACGAGGCTGTCCCCCACGACCACCGGCAGCCGCTTTACACTTGTCTGCTCCATCAATTCTGCCGCCTCTGTCAGCGTCGCATAAGGAGAGACGGTCACAAGCGGACGCGACATGACTTCACCAACGCGCCGTTCGCGCAAGGCCACATATTCGTCGGCAAGGCAGTCCTGACCCGTCAAGAGTTGCAGCCACCATGAACCGCGCGTCTCGGTCTGCGCCTCCGTCCTCCGCACCAGGTCGCTTTGGCTCAGCATGCCCACCAGGCCGCCCCGCGCATCAAACACCGGAAGGCCACTAATGCGATGGTAGAGCATCAGTTCTGCAGCATCGATCACGGTCGCCCGCTCAGTGATCGTGATGACGCCTTCAGTCATGATTTGACTTACGCGCATTTCAGGCACCTCCAGGGCGCAAACGGGATCCGCTTCTAGGAATGCCTACACGCCGTCCCGCGTGACGTCCGAGAACCCGAACATCGACAACTGGACTCCATAAGGAAAAAGAATGGTGTTAACGAGCAGGAGCGCCTTGTCGCTTCTGCTGCCAGACAGCGAATAGTAGATCGTCTGCGCTTCACGACGCTGCTTGACCAGCTGATGCCGTCGAAGGATGTTCAGGTGCTGCGACAGGGCAGACCGGCCCAGACCGATGCGGAACGCGAGTTCCCTGACGCAGATTTCTCCCTCGGCGAGTGTTCTCAACACGGCCAGGCGATGGGCATTCGCGAGCGCCGAGAAATATGCAGCGAGTTCGCCGTCGTCGCCGAGCATCGCATTTCCTCCGGTATGAACGGAGCGAATAGTAGCGACCTCCCGGATCCCTTCATTGAGCCAGCGCAAATTGCTGGGGAAAGACGGCTCGTCTCCTAGCGAAGAGCACTCGCCGTCAAAACGATGGAGAAGATCATCAAGGCTGCTGAACCGCAACGCCTGGCGATCAAGGGCATGTGATCGCTTTCGCCGATCACCAGCCTGCCGGCGGTAAGCCAAATCAGGGAAGTCGAGAGTGCCACGGCGACGAACGCCATCATCGTGCTGAGCGCAAGTCCATCCTGCGCGGAGGGAATGATCGTCAATCCGATTATTATTGCCTTCGGATTGAGCAATGTCGTCACGAACACGTGCCGGGGACCCGCAAATTCCGTCGAGGCGACGGTACTGCGCCCCCAAAGCTTGAATGCAAGATAGATCACCCAGACGGCGGAGATGGCCTTCACGACTTGCAGCGCGAGAGGGTGAGCATGCAGGAAAGGACCAGCGACGCTTGAAACGGGAATTATGATCGCAAGGTAAGCGAAGACAACAGCGGCGAGCACCTCAAGCAAGCCAATGCGAGATAGGCCGTGCGACGCCATGACGAGCAATGCGTTGGTCGGTCCCGGCAGTATCAGAAGTGTGAAAGCACCAAGTGCAAAGCTGAGGTCATTCATGGTCCGTATCCTGTGAAACTCGCTGCTCGCACGATGCGACGTCGGCCACATTGACATTGATCATTTTGGGAGAACTTGTCGCCACACGACGTGTTATGCTGGGACATGGATGGAGGTACCGCGATGCCTCACTTGATCTGGTTTCTGCTTACCCGCCTTTCGGCCGGATTCGCAATCGGATCCGTGGCTGGATTGGCTATCTGGAGGGTCGGCTCCTGGGGCGCAGGTATTGAAGTGCCCGACTATTATGTCGCCCAGGGCATGTTTGTCTATCTGTTCGGCAGCACGATCGCTGCCGGTTACCTGGCGACGGCGCTGTGGCTTGATGAACCTTGAACGCCGAAAGTCCGGCGCAAATGCGCAAAGCCGAAGGCATGAGCGCCGAGCGGCGCTAGTATTGACGACCAGGGCGATCCTGCCGCTCAGACCAACCCGAGCCGAGAACGACTGCCTTTCTGCTTCCAGGAGCCCCACTGGTCTTGCCAGGTCCACAGCGGCTCCGGAACCGGTTCTGCTTTTCTGCGGTTGCGAACGTCGGTCGCTGTGACAAGGAGCGTCTCGCAGTCGTCCTGGCGATCGCCGATGAAGGCGAGCGCCATCTCACAGAAACTATCAAGATGTTGAAGGAGACGTTCCTCCGTGGCGCGGGGAGGGGTGTCGACATTGAGGAGCGCACGTCGCGTGACAACGATCGTCCGTGAACGACCGGCTGCCTGCAAAACGATGCGTCCGGATCTCTCCTTTCCGTCCAGCCACGCAGCGACTACCGTATACCGCAAACTTGCTCCCTCCTTGCCGCGCACCATAGCGCCGCTGACGCCGATCCCTTGCCGAAGTTCTGCGAAGATGAGCGATGCGCTCTCCCAAAACCTTGATCTGCGTCAAACCGTGACATCATACCTGCCGGGCCCAAATACGTTCGTGAAGCCGGCTCGAACTCGCACTCGATGAACGCGAACTGGAATGAAGGCTATTCACCGGAGCGTTCCCTGCAAAGCCGGTCCTGCAGGTCACCCGGATCTTTCGAGAACCACCCGCGGGTGTGGAAAAGGTACGCCTCCAGGACGGCCCGCTGCTCGCCGCCAGACGCTCCCCAAAGGCTGACGAACTCCAGAGCGTCGATATGTCTCTGCCAGCTCCGTTCGGAATTCACGACAAGGCCTCCTGCACCTCAACATGCTTGGTTGATGGAGCGAGTATGTCGTTTCGATTGAAGGCGAAGGCTCTCAGGAGCTGCGATCCCAACCGCGCCTGCTGGGCCAGGTCGTCGAAGATCAACGCCGCCTCCTCAACCTCCCCGATCTCTGTTGCCGGTCCGAACTGGTCGAGTTCCTTCAGAAGTTCCATAAGGGTCGACACTTTGTCCCGTTGTCGCATGGCAGACAGAAAGAGCTCCTGGACGACTGCAGCGCGTTGTTTCGGCACCAGGCTGACCAGGACCTGGCCCACAACCGTGGAGCAGCCGCAATCGACCGCCGGATTTTTCGCAAAAGCCTTGATCTGGCGAACCGCTGCAAGAATATGATTATCGGCGAGACTGCCGCTTCGCGATTGCTTCCCTGTCATCTGCTCGCTCCTTCTGTGTTCCTTTGTCTTGCGATCCATTCCGCACCGGCGCGCCCGTGATGAAATCCGTTCGACAACGGGACGTCGGGATAGATGCTTCGTATTCTTGAGCCCGTCTCCGCCGGCTCGAGGTGACCGTCGAGCATCTTGCGATAGAGCGCGGACACGGCAACCATGTCGCAATCCTGCGGCGAGAGGCGCAGTGAGCTGACGCCCAGTGCGTCCCACTCCTCCGGCCCTTCCAGGAGCGCCTGGCAGGAGTGGGAGACCGTCTGTACGCCGTTCAATGCGAGAAACGGCTGGTTTGAAAGCGTGCCTACGGAAAGGCCGTCGGGATCTTCCTGGCAAACGAACTGACAATTGTCCTTGGTCTTTCCCTTGGATCGGGCATGCGCGCAGCGCGCCGAGATGGCGAGGGGTAAGCGGCCGAACGCGAAGAGCTCGAAATCGCCTCCGGGGCAGGATCGCGTGATCTCGGCGACCGACGCTGCCGGCAGCTCCGGGGGCAGGCAGATGCTGGCCGCGCCATTTCGTGCGAGAAGCTTGGCCGATGGTCCATTATAGACATTGACGAAGGGTCCGACGGTGTGACGCCGGCCCTTCAGCATCTGAAGGGCGGAAAGATCGTTGGCTTCGACCAGGTGACCTTCATCGGCTGCAACTGATCTCTGATATTTCGATTCACGATCGAGGGTTACAAGGGCGAGCGTGGAGAGACGGACTTCCTTTCCCGCCGCCTCCAGGCGTTCAACGACAGCCACGAACTCGGGTTCCATGAAATGCAACCGCTTGGAACAGACGGTCTCGCCAAGCACCACGACGTCGACAGGCGACTGGTCGGCGATTGCGAAATAGAAGTCGCGCCAGCGCTCTGTCGGCCAAAGATAGAGGAGCGGCCCCAAGGTAAGCTTCAAGGGAGATTTCATCGACTACCTCCAGCGCTTCTCATAGGCGCCCTTTGTCGTCTGTTGTCCCTCGCTGAGTTTGCGAAGGCGTGACATGAGGACCGGGCGGTCCGCAGGCGCCGCCTTCAGCGTGGCGCGAAGCGTGGAAACGACCTCCGAGATGTAGGCCTTGCCGCGTTGACGGCCTTCGACCTTCAATGCCTTGACGCCGGCCGCCCGAAGTTCGTCGAGCTGGTCCATGACGTCCAGCGACACCGGATCCTCGAAAGCGTAGGTCGCGCTTTGTCCCACTGCGAAGCGACCCTTGCACAGCGTCGGATAGCCAGCGGGTTCTTCTTCGGAAAACCGGTTTATGGTGAAGCCACCCAGTTCAGACACCAGGTCGCCGCCGGCCTGCCGGTAGCGTACGTGGCTGGCTGGCGAGCATACGCCGTTCATATTTGGCGACTTGCCGGTCGCGTAGGAGGACAGCGAGCAGCGCCCCTCTGCCATGACGCACAATCCGCCAAAGACGAAAACCTCCAATTCGCAGTCTACGCTTCGTGCAATGCGGGCGATGTCCTGGATGGTGAGGGTACGCGGCAGCACGATGCGGGCAGCACCGAAACAGTCGACCAGATATGAAAGGGCCTCGGGATTGGAGGCAGACGCCTGAACGGAGATGTGGAGGCGCTGTGCCGGGTGATGTTCCGCGACATGCGCCATCAATCCGAAGTCTGCAACAATGAGGGCGTCGGCGCCCGCTTCCGACGCTTCCCTTGCCCTGCGGTACCAGAGATCTTCCTTGCCGGCGGTCATGAAAGTGTTGAGAGCGACAAACGTCTTCACCTTTCGCGCGCGTGCGTAGCCGATTGCATCACGAAGCTCGGCGACATCAAAGTTCAAACCCGGGAAGTTGCGCGCGTTTGTCTCGTCGCGAAAGCCGCAGTAGACGGCATCAGCCCCCGCATCGACGGCCTCGCGAAACGATGCAGGGGTTCCTGCAGGGCAGATCAGTTCCATTGGACACCATGCGCCTTCAGCGCTTGCCGACGGACCGAACCGAGGGCTCCGGTGATGGAACGGGTCATCGGGCCCGACAATCTCCCGACGGCGTCAACGAGGTCTATTTCATTGTCATCAAGGGCGTTTCGAAGTGCCAGCACCGCCTCCATGTCACCGGTGACAGTGAGCTTTCTGGCGAAGAATATGGCGTCGCCGTCAATCCTGCCCTCGGCAAGGGCCAGCATCAGGACCAGCGGTCCGCAGATGGTGGTGTCAGCGGCCATGTGGGTACCGCGACGAAAGGCTTGGACAGTGCGATCTTTTGGGCAAATCAGGAATGAAAACGGGAAGTCCGACGGCACGAATGCAAAGCGGGACTGGCTGTACTCACCGAGCCGGTCGAAGAGCTTCGGATGAATTGAAAGAACCTCCTTGAGCAGGAAGTCGGCGATGCGCCCGACGATCGGCAATGGAATGATGCGGGCGGTCGCCATCAGGCGAGATGGGGCGAGCATTACGGCCTCTCAGATTGAACAAGCCATCCTAGTTTTTCTTGGCGAGGCTCTGTTTGATCTGAGACAAAGACAAGGACGGTTTCCTCGTCGATTTCAGCGTCATGCGTAATGAAGAACCAAAAGCCAAACGGCATGGCGACCTGCAGTCCTTCCTTTTCGATCTGCAGCAGCGACGGCTGCTGCTTGTCGTGGAGGAGCCCGTGTCGCTCGTGCATGAACTGACCGCCCTGCACCAGAAAGTGCTTTCCGAGGGTGGCCCCGCCCTCCTCATCAAAAAACCCGTACACGCCGACGGACGGTTCTCCCCGATACCCGTCGCTGTAAATCTGTTCGGTACAAGGCAGCGGATCGAGCTCGGCTTTGGCGTCGGCGAAGCGGGATTGACGGGTCTCGCGAATGACCTGGCCGAGCTTCAGCGGCCGACACCACCCGTGTCGCTCGCCGATGCATGGAGCAAGCTGCCAATGCTCAAGGCGGTGGGCAGCATGCGACCTCGCTTGCGCAGGGCGGCTGCCTCGCAGGAGGTCGTCTACAAGGGACCGCAGATCGATCTCGGGCAGTTTCCGGTACAATGGTGCTGGCCAGGCGAGCCGGCGCCTCTCGTGACCTGGCCGCTGGTGATTACATGCAATCCCGACGACCCCAGGGACGTGAACGTGGGCATATACCGGATGCAGGTCCGCGACCGCTCGTCGCTGATCGTTCGGTGGCTGGCCCATCGTGGTGGCGCGAAGCATTTCCGGCTGTGGCAGCGTAAGGGCCTCGATATGCCGATCGCCGTTGTGATCGGGGCCGATCCGGCGACGCTTCTCGCCGGCGTCATTCCACTTCCCGAAGGCATGAGCGAACTGAACTTCGCCGGCCTTCTGCGCGGATCGAGAACCGAGGTCTCGAGCGCGCTCACCGTCCCGCTTGCGGTCCCTTCAAATGCCGAAATAATTCTCGAAGGCTACGTTTCCGCTGAGGAAACGGCGCCAGAGGGACCCTATGGAGATCATACCGGGTACTACAACTGCGTGGAACCGTTTCCAGTCGTCAGGTTGAGTGCGATAACCACGCGGCGCTCGCCGGTGTATCTCTCGACGTATACCGGGCGCCCGCCAGACGAACCATCACGGCTGGGCGAGGCGATGACCGAGCTTTTCATCCCGATCGTGAAGCGCCAGTTTCCGGAGATCAGGGATCTGTGGCTTCCGCCGGAAGCTTGCTCCTACCGGGCAGTCGTCGTTTCGATCGACAAGCGCTATCCGGGTCAGGCACGCCGCATCATGATGGGGCTRTGGTCGATGCTCCCGCAGTTCAACTATACGAAGCTCATCATCGTCGTCGATCCGGATATCAGCGTCAGGAAGTGGGAGGAGATCATGTGGGCGGTCGCAACCCGGTTCGATGCCTCGCGGGACCTGGTGGTGCTGGAAAACACGCCAATCGACTACCTCGACTTCGCGTCTCCGAAGTCCGGGCTCGGCGCCAAGTTGGGCTTGGACGCCACTAACAAGATCGGTGCTGAGACCGAAAGGGAATGGGGTCGAGTGCTGGAGATGCCCGAAAACCTTGAGGAAAAGGCCGCGCGAATATGGGAAAGGCTGCGACGTGATGCGGGTATCTGAACACAAGGATGTCGTGCTTGCAGTGACAGGAGCGTCAGGCGCAGCGCTTGGCGTCGCCGCGCTCGATTTGCTGGTCTCGCTGAATGTGAGGGTGCATCTCGTTGTTTCCGACAGTGGCTGCCGGACACTCGCTCACGAAGTTGGGGCTGAAGCCCACGGGCGCATGCTGCTCAAGGCACACAGGGCATATGACAACAACGACATTGGATCGGCTATCGCGAGTGGTTCGTTTCCGGCCACCGGCATGATTGTTGCACCCTGCTCCATGAAGACGCTGGCAGCGATCTCCACGGGGTTGTCTCAAAACCTGATTTCTCGGGCGGCGGATGTTCAACTGAAGGAAAGGCGCAGGCTGGTCCTGCTCACCCGCGAGACGCCGTTGCACCTCGGACACCTTCGCAACATGGTCACCGTCACGGAAATGGGAGCGATCGTCATGCCGCCCGTGCCGGCATTCTACAATCGGCCCGAGTCCATCCAGGACGTGGTAGACCACCTCGCTCGTCGGGCAGTCGATCTGCTTGGACTTCCTGTCCCGCATCAATCGCGCGCCTGGCTTGGCGAGGCGTTATTCGATCAGCCGAATATTGCAAAAGGGTCGGCGCCGAAAAGCAGGGCATGACCGCCGCCAAACAAGAGCCAGCCAACAAGGATACCGGTCAGGAGAATGGAGGCGACCAAGGGCACGTCGAAGGCGGGTCGCCTTCCAGCCAGAAACGCCCGGAAAGGCAGGATCGAGGTCGGCGCAGCCAGGCTCTCCCACCGTGATCCAAGCCGCCGCTTTGCCCGCTTCTCGATCATCGGTATGGCGCCGATGGCAAAGAGCGCGAAACCGCCGAACAACAGAATGGACCGCAGATCGCCATTGGCGATGATGTGTCCCACTGCCCAGATCGCGAACCCGAGGAGTACCGGATGGCGGGTGATGCCAACCACGGCGCCAGGTCTCTCCGATGACCGGACGGTGATCGAAAGGGGATTGGGACTAATAAGTCCTGCAATCACCAGGAAGCCGCCCAGGGGGGCCAGGACAAACGTGATCGCCGCATGCCAGGGCTGCAGGTCCCACAAAGGCACGTAGTCAAGTTTTAGCGCAGCGGCAAACAACCATGCCAGGGCCAGCAGCGAGGCCGCTGAATAGGCGACGAAGTAGGTCCGCCTGCCAATCCGACTGATGATGCCTGCTCGAACCGCTGGTGTAGCAGGGATCGAATGAAGCGCCAGAAACACCACAAACGCGGCTAGAAATTCGGTCACGCTCGCCTCCTTTTTCTTGTCGATGGCACGATCTGCACGAACGGGCGTTGAGGAATGTCAAATCAGCCTTGCGAAGTCCTCATCTTTGCGCCAGCGCAAAGAGTGGGGCAATTGCGCTGATAAAGGTGAGCCGTTCAGTCACCTTTTACGGATCACACACAATGCTTCGAGCTACCTGCCTTTGCCTCCCGCCTGTTCTTCTCGCCGCCATGCCTTTTGCTGTGCGCGCCGCGGAATATCCGATCGGAGCGCCGCAGCTCGCGAGTGGGATGGAAGTGGCAGCCGTCTATCTTCAGCCGGTCGAAATGGATCCTCCGGGAATGATGCTTGCAACGGCCGAATCCGACGTTCATCTGGAAGCGGACATACACGCCACGGCCGAGAACGCGAATGGCTTTGCCGAGGGCGACTGGGTGCCGGGTCTTCATGTCGAATACAGGGTGAAGAACCTGGACAACGGCGCCGAACAGGGGGGTGCCCTTGAGGCGATGGTCGCAAGCGACGGGCCGCACTACGGCGACAACGTCAAGCTCTCAGGGCCGGGCCGCTATGCGCTTGAACTCACCGTGCACCCCGGCGGTCACGGCATGATGTCGTTCGGCCGGCATGTCGACAAGGAGACCGGAGTGGCCGCGTGGCCTGAAGCATTTACCCTGAAATATGAATTCGTGTTTGCCGGCGTCGGAAAGAAGGGCGGCTACTGATGTGGCTGCGAACACTCGTTTCGGGGCTCTCGGTCTGCCTCGCGGTCACGCCCGCCGTTGCGCAGGGCGACGATCCGGTCATCCAGATTCACTTCAGCAATGGGATGATCTCGCCGTCCGTCATCGAGGTGCCAGCCAACACGCGTTTCAAGCTTGAGCTTCACAACGACGGCTCGACGCCGGTCGAATTCGAAAGCATTCCGCTGCGCAAGGAAAAGGTGCTCGCTCCGGGCGCCTCAAGCTTTCTCGTGTTTCGCTCGTTGGATGTCGGAACCTATGCCTTCTTCGACGACTTTCACCTCGACATGCCACCGGCGAGCATGGTCGCCAAATGAGCGCGAATCTTTATCTGCAGTCCTTCGAGATCGCATCCGTGGTCTGGCGGGAAACATTTGAAGCCTTGCTCGTCGTCGGAATCCTTTTGACTTGGTCGTTGCGGGAGGGGCCTTCCGCTCAAAGAACAGCCGTCGGATGGATTGCCGCGGGGGTTGCCTCTGGCATCCTGTTCGCCGCCGCCCTGGCGCTGATCATGAGCCGGGCCTCCGCACTGCTCGACGGGGATGCCGAGGAAATACTCCAGATGATCATGGCGTCGCTGGCCTCAGTCCTCATGCTGAGAATGGTGTTCTGGATGCGCCGGATGGAACAGGGCGATACCGGGGGACTGCGCAATGAGGCGCTCGGGCATGTACGGGCTGGCAACTGGCTGGGTCTGGCTTCCCTGGCGGCGCTTGCCGTAGCCCGGGAAGGAGCCGAAACAGTCATTTTTCTCTATGGAATGCTCTCTGGGTCCGAAGGGTGGCAGACCGGCATTGTCGTCGTGTCGGGAGCAGTTGGTCTGGTGCTGGCCGCGGGAACGTTCTGGGCGTTTAGGGCCGGTGCGGCGATGGCATCCAAGAAGGTGTTGTCGCGGATCAGTCAGGCGCTCCTCATCATCCTCGGCAGCGGCCTGGCAATGACCGTCATCGACAAGTCGATTTCCCTTGGGATCCTGACGCCCTTGACCGCACCGCTATGGGACTTGAGCTGGCTTCTCGACGATGGCAGGGGGGGCGGCGCCTTCCTCGCCGGGCTCGCAGGCTATCGGGCCCGTCCAGAACTTCTTCCTCTTCTGGGCATCGGCGCCTACTGGCTCACCGCCTCTCTGGCTTACATGCCGCCGCTAAGCGCGAAGGCTCCTGCATGACCTCCATCCAGATTGGCGCGCAGGCGCTTCTTGGCGGCTTTGGCGATCTTCTCCTGCGGTGGCAGGTGTTCATCCGGCGCCTTCAATGGGGGATCGTGGCAGGCTATGCGGCGCTTCTGGCCGTGCCCGTCGTCCTGCCTCTTCCTGCGAGGACCGATTTCATATGGACGAACCTGACGCGCTTTGCTCAATTTGTGTTCTGGGGCCTCTGGTGGCCGTTTGTGATCCTCGCAACGGCGCTCGTCGGCAGGTTCTGGTGCGGGATACTCTGCCCGGAAGGCGCGCTTTCGGAGTTTGCCAGTGAACGGGGCGCGGGGAGGGCGATTCCTGGCTGGATGAAGTGGTCGGGTTGGCCGGTCCTGTCGTTCATTTCCACCACAGTGTACGGTCAGCTTACGAGCATTTATCAGTATCCCAAGCCGGCCGCACTTCTGCTCGGTGGCTCGACATTCGCAGCAATCGCCGTTGGCGCTCGATATGGCAAGGCCAAGAGAGTGTGGTGCCGGTTCCTGTGTCCTGTCAGCGGCATATTCGGCATCGTGTCGAAGATAGCGCCCCTCCATTTCAGGGTGGATCCCGCGAGCTGGCGCCACGCGCCAGGCGGCCGACCCGACGCCGTGAACTGTGCGCCCCTGGTCCCCATCAAGACCATGCAGGGCGCTGCCGCCTGTCACATGTGCGGCCGTTGTTCCGGACATAGGGGCGCGATCCGGCTGGCGTGGCGAAAGCCGGCGATCGACATCGTGCGAGGATCCGGCCGGATGGCGACCGGATGGGAGACTGCGATGTTGCTCCCGGTCATGCTTGGTCTCGTCCCGGCAGCGCTCACCTGGTCGGGCAGCGACTGGTTTCTGGCCATACGCCAGTGGCTGGTGGAAGTCTGCCTCGACGCACAGCTGATGTGGCCGCTTTCGTTACGGCTGCCATGGTGGCTGTTGACCAACTATCCTGCAGCCGGCGATATCATGACGGTCGTCGATGCGGTGTCCCTGCTTGCGCTTCTCGCATTGTCAGCTGCCTTGGCGACCCTCGCTTTTGGGTTCCCTCTGGCAGCGAGCGCCTGGATCCTTCGCGATCGCGTCCGCCCGATGCATCACCTCGCACAATCCCTTATTCCCCTTGCTTCCGCTTCGTTGTTCACGGGCCTACTGTCGCTCACGATATCGCAGCTGCGGATGGACGGGATCATGTTGCCCATCGCCGACGATCTAAGAAGCGCTCTGGTTCTGGCGGCCGCCGTCTGGTCTGTCGCACTTTGCCATCAGATCACTGGTCTGTACGACCGGTGTTTCGGCCGGCGGCTCCTGGCGACGTGCCTCTTGGCGCTTCCGACGTTGACCTTTGCAGTCGGCTGGGCGGCGTTCAGCTAGCGACGCTCCAGGGTTGCTGGTCTGTTGACAAGGACACCTCTTGTGGGAAGAGGGCATCATTCAGCCGTCGGCGAGGCAAACCAATCAGATGCGGTGACCATCGATTGCGACCGATCAAAGCTCTCCATCGCAAAACACTATCGAGATGGAAAACCGCTGGAGCGGAGGGATTTCTGAGTGCCCGGAAGGTTTGGAAAAATCGCCGGCCGCGCACAAGGCATCAGCCTGTCTCAGGAACGCTGCAGACGACCGAAGACCAGCCGGCAAAGCTTGTCCGTGTCGACCTTGCCGGTGCGCGCATCAAGGTCGGGCTTGTGTTCGGCTCCGGCTGCACGGGGAGCTCTGCGCTTCTTGATCTCTACGACGAGCGGCTTCTGCTGTGGTCTCATGGTTCTTTTCATTTCTTTTCCGTTGAACCCGCTTGAGCGAGCAATTGATTCAGTGCCTGCACGAAGCCTAGCGAAGCGGGCAAGAGCGCACTTTGACCTCCATCAACGTTATCGGGAAACGGAAGGCGAATATCGACGCATGCGCCCCTGGCGAAGACATCCCGCATGCCGCAGCGCTTCAAAGGTGTAAGGGGGAGCTACCTGGAATTGGCGGGTTCAAGGAGGTCAGCGAGCGTATGTCTGGCCAGATGACCTTTATAGGCGAGGGCAGCTCCTTGCTCTATCGTCCGCCATCCTTGGAGAGTGTCCAGCGCATCCGACCTGGCCTCGCAGGAAACGAGCGCTGCGGCAACCTCCGCAAGGCAGATCGTCTCTGGCGACCGCGCAAGGAAAAGGCCTCCTCTCTTGCCGCGCCGGCTCGCCAAAAAACCGCGACGAACCAGAAGGTTCGCTGCCTTCGCAAGGTGTGGGTGTGACGCCCCGAAAGCCTCGGCGGTCTCGGCGATCGTAACCCGGAAGGGATGGCGCCCAGCGGCCAAAAGAAGCAGCCGTATGCCGTTGTCCAACATCACGGCCATGGCGGTCTACTCGCGTTCGCCGTCGGCCAGTTTCAGAAGGCGCTGCGGATCGGTGACGGTGAGTTTCTGCCGCCCGCCCTCGACGATACCCTTTGATTCCCACGCGCTGAGGATGCGTGAGACCGTGTGAAGCGTCGTTCCGGTCATCTCCGCGATATCCTGCCGCGATATCGGGAAGTCGATCCGGATGCCAACACCGTCGGCCTTTCCCGCCTGCTTGGACAGGCGCAGCACGGCGTGCGCGACGCGCTTTTCAACTTCCTCCGTCGACATCTCGCGAATTCTGACGTGGGCCTCTTCAAGCCGCTGGCCGATGGTCTGCATCGCGGTCATCGCCAGGCGTGGGTTCTGTTCGACGAAGCGTCCCCACATGTCCGTCGGCCATCCAAGGATCAAGCTCTCGGCCGCGGCACGGGCCGTGCCTGGGTAGTCGGTCCTGCGAAACGCCATGGCGAAACCGAACAAGTCGCCGGGGTGTACCATCCGGACAATGATCTGCTGGCCGTCCTGCGTCACCTGCGTCACCTTGAGCCGCCCATGCAGCAGCAGGAAGAACGACTTCGCCTGTGCCCCTTGCTCGAAAACGGTATCTCCTTGGGCGATGCGACGCGGCACAGCATGCTCGAGCATCGTGTCGAGGTCGGTGTCCGTCATCCGCTCGAAGAGCGGCAGGGACTTCACTACTGCGCGATCAACCTTCATTTTCGTTCTGCTCCGTCTGGGCGCTGATATGGGGGCCAAGAGCGTCCGTTGCGGCCCTGCGGGCGAACGCCACCACGCTCTGGAAAAACGTGGGACGGCGGACGAGCCGGAAACCGAGATTGTCGGGCGGCGCTCCGACTGCGCAGCCACCGCCCTTGGGATTTCGAACGAAGCTGCTCATCGGCGACCTGTGCTTACCAGAAGCTATTATAATGCCGCAGCCTGCCGGATCCAGTGTCTCCGTCTCTGCTGCCTTGTCTAGATCGACGCGCCTGTTGCACGTGGAGGTCCATTCCCAGATATTGCCCGCGAAGTCGACAAGGCCGGTCGTGCTGATGCCGAACGAACCTCTCGGCTGCGGCTTGGGGTTGGTCGACGCCGCGCGGCGGGCCTCGCGCTCGTAATCGGCAAGCCAACGTGTCGCCGGGTTCGTGTCGTCGGCGTCGATGCCGAGCGCATCGTCAGGAAAGCGGTCGGCTGCGGCGTATGCAAGTTCAAAGTCGCTCGGCAGGCGCCAGTTCTCGCCTGTCCGCTGCGATAACCATGCCGCGTACTGCACTGCATCGTCGTAGCTCACCCCTGTGACCGGCAGGTCAGGCCCGGCCTGGCCTTCATATTCGGCCGGTGCACACGCGCCGTCCAGCACGCAGCGCTGATATTCTGCGCGGCTCGTCTGAAACTTCATGACGTCGAGCGGGAGGCGGACCTTCGCGTCGTGCTTTGGCGCGTCGACGGCAAGCCCCTTGCGAAAGTATTCGGTCGCCTCGCGATACTCGAAAGAATGAGGCTGTATGGTGACCACTTCCGGAGCGGTAACTTCACCGTCGTGTTGACCGGACGAAGCAAAACCCGCCTTCACGGCAACCGCTCCGGAGAGCGCGGCCAGAAGAGCGAGTGGAATAGCGATCGAAATGCCTGAAACCGATCCAGTCTCAGCGTGCCTGTTCATGGTCTTTTCGCGAGTAGCGCCTCCTTATAAAAAACGGTGCGCGGACCACCCCCGTCCGCGCACCTCCCCCGCCAATGGTCAACTTGCTTGCGGGCTCTTGACCGACGTCATGAGATCGTCGTTCCAGTCCCCCGTGACCTTGAAGTGGGCCGCCGCACCAAGCTCGAACGCCTCGATCAGGTTGTGGTTCACGTAGGCGTAGATGCCAGGCTGAGCGAAGGTGTAAATCGCAGCGCCTGCGGTACCGCCCGGAATGAACCAGGTCTCCTGGTCGATATCGGGCACGTTGGCGAACTTGCCGGTTGCCCAGACGTATTCGCCATGGCCACCGATGAGATGCGGACGCGTGTCGCGGTTGGCCTGCGAATGAATGATCAGGACCGTTTCGCCGACCTTGGCGGTCATCGCATTGTCGCCAGTCAGTGCACCGACCGCGCCGTTGAAGACGATATGGGTCGGCGTAAGGGTCTTCATCACCGCAACGGTGTCCTCGTAGGCCTCGCCGGGGCTTTCGTATTTCTTGAATTTCCCGGTTTCATCCCGAGGGATGTAGAAGTCCTGTTCGCCAACATAATAGACCTTGTCATAGACGAGCGGCTTTCCGTGACCGTCTGTCAGGCCTTCACGCGGCAGCACCATGATTGCCCCGTTCATCCCCGATGTCACGTGCCAAGGCACCATTCCGGGAGGAGCGCAGTGGTAGACGAAGACGCCTGCCTTCGTGGCTTTGAAGCGCAGGACGGTGCTTTCACCGGGGTTCACGACGGTCAGAGCGCCACCCCCAAGGCCGCCGGTCGCGGCGTGGAAGTCGATGTTATGCTGCATCGTGTTGGTTTCGGGATTGACGAGCGTCAGCTCGACATAGTCATCCTGGTGGACAACCATCAGCGGGCCGGGGACCGAGCCGTTGAACGTCATGGCGTTCACTTCCGTGCCGTCCTTGTCCAGCACCATCTTCTTTTCTTCGATGGTAAGCGTGAATTCCTTGATCTTTGGGCCACCCTTGGCCTTCTGATCGTGAGCGTGCACAAACGGCGGCTTTACGAGTTCGACCTTTTCACGAGCCAGCTTCGACAGGTCGACCTTCTTGGCACCCTTGAGTTCCGCGGGGGCGGCATGATCGTCGGCATGGGCAGCGGTGCTCGCGACGATGATGGGTGTAAGCGCCCCTGCGACAGCGGCGCCGGTCAGCATGGTGCGCCGGGTCATTTGCATTGTGTTTGTCATTTCCCAACTCCTGTGGTCGAAGAGCGAGCGAACCCCGCCCTGTCGAGAAGGAGAGTAGAGAAAAGGCGGTCAAACTCTTTGACTTGGCGCAAATTTGCTATTTGTGGCAGCGCAAAGTTGTACTGTCCCTATTTGCGTAATATCAACGACCTGCGCTCCAAAACTTGGCATTGCTTGGCCGTCAATTTGGAGACTACGATCATGCAGAAGACCATGGACGCCGAGACGCGCGTCCCCCGCGGCATGTCGCGGACCGGCCTTGTCCTCTTCTCGTATGGCTTCCGGCCATTCTTTCTAGCATCCGCGCTTTGGGGCATTGTCAGTATGGGCCTCTGGACCGCTTATCTGACGCTTGGCGTTCCGGTCGCTGAAGACTATGGGACACTATATTGGCACGCCCACGAGATGCTGTTCGGCTTCGCGCCGGCAATCCTGGCGGGATTTCTGCTCACGGCAATACCGAACTGGACGGGCAGACTTCCGATAGCTGGGCGACCGCTGGCCTTCCTGTTCTCGATCTGGTGCGCTGGTCGCCTCGCGATGTTGGCGAGCGGTCTTACAGGGGTTGTGGCAGCCGCTTTTGTCGACGCCCTCTTCTTGCCCGCAATGCTTGTCCTGTGCACGCGAGAAGTAGTCGCAGGCAAGAAATGGAAGGACCTGAAGGTTGTCGCCGGACTTTTCATCCTGTCTGTCGCCAACATCTGCTTCCAGGTGAAGGCAATCAACGGGATAAACCCCGAGCTGCCTATTCGTCTCGGGCTGAGCGCCTACGTGCTGTTGGTGACAATCGTCGGTGGCCGAATCCTTCCCAGTTTTACCCGCAACTGGCTGAACCAGTTCGGGCGAACCGACTTTCCCGTACCGTACAATCGGTATGACGCGGCAACGATCATCGTGGGCGCAGTCGCGCTCGGATCCTGGGCGGTCTGGCCAGACGCGATCGCGACCGGCATCGTCGCCGCTGTCGCGACGGTGATGAATGTCATTCGCCTGTACCGTTGGCGCGGCTGGACCACTTGGGCGGAGCCGATCGTGTTCGTTCTACATGCCGCCTTTGCCTTCGTTCCATTGGGATTTGCCGCCGTCGCTCTTGGTGCCGCAGGACTACCCCAGATCGCAGTGCTGCATGTCTTCGCCATCGGCGCCATTTCGCTGATGATGCTGGCCGTCATGACGCGTGCCACTCGCGGCCATACCGGACGCAAGCTCAAATCGAGCAGGATGACGAACGCATCCTATGTCGTTCTTGCCTTCGTGGCTCTTCTGCGACCGCTTGCAGAAATCGCGCCATCGTTCACTGCACAGATATTGATGACTTCGGCGATCGGATGGATGGCTGCGTTGGCAATGTTTGCATTCGAGCATGCCCCGATGCTCTGCACTGGCCGCAAGCCGTTGACCGTCAGGGGAAAATGAGTGTCGGGCAGCGTTCCGCGCCGAGCGTTTCGGCGCGGTCGTCCGACAGCCGAAAGGGGAAGCGGAAAGACGCGCGATGACGGTCCTGTGGCGCTCACGAGGTCGGGGCCATCAGCAAGCGAACGCTCCAGAGAGACGGGCGGGAACAAGCGACAGGGCGGGGCAACCGCTTCGTACCCGATTACGAGCCCTGCGGTCCCTTTGCGACAAATCTTGTCTCTTCGCTCAAAATGCTGCCGTTTGAGCTCACGATTGCAATCCACATGCGGTTGCCGAAACGGACCGAAAGGCGCGTCCTGCCGGCGTCGTCACCAACACCGGCCTCGACTGTGCCACGGACAAGGCCCCGCTTCATGTAGCCTCGAAGCGTCTCTGCCGACAGGCCAAACCGGCCTGCCAGATAGGAAGCATCTACGGCCAGGTTATCAAGGTCGATGTTCACAGTTTGATGCCTTTCTATCTTGGCCGTCGTCAGGCTGGCTGTTCGATTGAAAACAGCGCGGCCATGTCTGGCGACCATGGAGGATCGTAGACGAGATCGACAACGACATCGATCACGCCGTCGACCTCGGCGGCACGGTTCTTTACCGCCTCGACGATGAAGCCCGATACCGGACAGAAGCGCGTGGTCGTGGTCATCTTGATCCTTACGATGCCTGTGGGGTCGGTATCTATCTCGTAGATGAGACCCAGGTCCACGATGCTGGTTCCTACCTCCGGGTCCTTGATTCCCCGGAGCACGTCGAGGATCATATTCCGAGAGAGATCAGCCATCCGAACCTGCCGGCGTCGCTCTGATCATGATCCTGTAAACCTTTCCGCTGTCGTCGAAGTTCCCGATCCACTCATGGCCGCGGTCCTTCAGCTCATTGAAGAGAAAAACCGGTTCACGGTTCAGCAGGGCGAAAAGGACTTCGCCGCTTTCCATCGTCTCGAGCCGCGCGAGGATACGCTCCATCGGTTCGGGAGGCGGAAGGTCGGTTAGATCGAGGTTCCAAACCGGATCGGGCCAGATGGCTTCCGTCGCCGGGGCCGCCAGGTCAGGTTCGACAGCTTGGACGCCGGGGACGAAATCGATCTCCCAGTCATCGTCCGAAAGCTTTCGAGCGACGTGCGAGTAGCCCCGCTGCTCGAGCTGACGGATCAGGGGAACCGGCTGGAATATCACATGGAGCCTAAGTCCCTCGCCAGGATCAAGGCTGGAGACGGTATCCATGATCAATTGGAACGGCATCCCGCCGTCCCGCAGGATCTGACGTACGTCGAGTTCACGAAGCTGAACCATTGGCGTTACCCCTTTGATTAACGGCGAAAAGAAGCGCCGGCTTTTTGAATGGTGCTGTCTTCATCGAAGCATCTATATTTGCGAGTGAGCGAGCAAGGACAAGCTCGATGATGAGAGCAGCGGTCGAGAAGGTCTGGAGGATGACGGCAACACGGAAAAGGCCGTCGAAAGCCAAAGATATTGCAAACGACGCGACGACAACCGCGCCGTAGAAGAGCCAAAGCCAGATCGCGGCCCGGCCTCCCGATACGAGATCGGAGAGACGCGGCGTCTGCCGGCGTCCGAGGAGGGGGCCGAAGACCTCGATCCACGTCAGGAAGGGAACGATCTTGAGCAATTGGGCAAGACCCAGGCCCGTCAGCCAGCCGAAGACGAACAGATAGACCGCGGCTGCGAGAAAATGGCTCCCCACATTGGATGCGAGGCCTGTGGCCAGCATCGACATTGACAGTCCGAGTAGCGTGAAGGCCGGCAGTGAT
The DNA here is from genome assembly GCF_056394785.1 of Rhizobium sp. 10N414. Classification (NCBI taxonomy): domain Bacteria; kingdom Pseudomonadati; phylum Pseudomonadota; class Alphaproteobacteria; order Hyphomicrobiales; family Rhizobiaceae; genus Rhizobium; species Rhizobium sp. 10N414. The sequence continues at coordinate 90,757 of NZ_JBFTIN010000018.1, forward strand.
CCGGACATGTTCACCTCCAGAGGCCCGCGGCGGCGTCCTTTGTAGGCCGATATCAACTCCAGTACATATATGGCGATCGCTACAGCGAACACTATTGCTGCCGCTGCCAGCAACCATTGGGAAACGGTCGGCCACGTCAGTGAAATCGCAGTCGCCACCGCCAGCACGACCATACTCACGCCAGCCATGTTGGCGATAAGCTGCGCCCGCTTCATGTCGTCGGACAACAGGAACATCGGGAGCAATTTATAGCTTACGCCGATGGCCGCCAACGTCATCCACCCCCCGAGGCCGAAGCTTGCGTGGAAGGGAATCCCATGGAGCAGAAGGACGATGAAAACCGGTGCCTGGGAGACACCCGAAACGGTGACAGCAAAGAGCGAGCCGAGGGCGGCTGTTGCCGCGAGGCAACCGATTGCGATCAGGACGAGGGGCGATGCCGGATGACTTTTGCGACCGCGCCACAGCACCAGCAGCAACGCAGTTCCCACCCAGGAAAGCGAAGGCGCCAGAGTGGCGACCGCAGCGAGCATCACCCCGCCCGCGAGTTCGGATCCACGGTCGATCAAATGGAAGCCCAGCAGCAGAAGAGCAAGCCCGGCGACGATGCCGCCGAGGCCAAGGACGTCGTACCGTCCTTTGGGAAGGCTCAACCCCGTAAGAACCGGTGCGAACTGGAGCAGCGCGCCGATCATCAAGAGGGCAAGCCATCCAATCGTTACAGAGTGCACGACGATGAGGGCGCGAGGATCGCTGACGTCGACGGATGGCGCCCAGCTTCCTGTTGAAAGCAGAACCTCCGCAAACAGCAGAAAGAGGAGAGCTGCGCCGAAGTAGCACATGGTCCATCGCGACAGACTGGCGCCCATTGGCATCATCGTGCTTCTCCGGTGCTAGTGGCTGCCGCAGCAGCAGTCGCAGCCGGCGTCGAGACGGGTGATCTCCACACGCCAGACCTCCGGCCCCTGCTCCAGGTATTCCCAGGAAAACTTTCCAGGAAGTGCCGTTTCCAACTGGTATTGAAGCGGCCGGGGTTCGTGATCACTGGTGATATGCAAAACCTTTCCAGGCGTCAGCGTATGCAGCGTGCCGAAGATTTGGGGATGACGCTCAAATGGCGGTAGTACACGCACGTCGATATGCGTGATTTCGCTTTGCGTGGAGGGCGCGTCAGTCATGTGATTGTTCCTTCAGCCGCTGGCATGATGATCGACGGGACCGCGGCGCATCCGTTGTCAGTTGGCAACGATAGGCTTGCGCGGATTGGGGCACTTTGACAGCGAACAAACATCGAGGAGGTTTGACCCGTGCGAATTCGTTTTCATTGACATATGACAAGGAAATGCAGGCGGCGGGCAGACATAAGAGCGCGATGATCCTCAAGAAAGGAGATCGACATGTCGGAAGCTCTGGTCGCCAAATACGGCGACGCCCGACTCCCGCGCTACACAAGCTATCCAACCGCACCGGCATTCGCTGCGACAGTTGGACCTGACGAATACGCGCAAGGGCTTCAAGCCATATCCGCCTCGGACCCTGTCTCGATCTATCTGCACGTGCCCTTTTGCCGCTCGATGTGCTGGTACTGTGGATGCCACACGACCATCACCCGGCAGGACGCACCGATCCTGGAATATCTCGACGTCATGAGCCAGGAGATCGAACTGGTGTCGTTTGCGGCCGGAAACAATGTGCCGGTCAAGAACGTCCACTTCGGAGGTGGAACACCCACGATCATGAAGCCCCACGAGTTCGCGGCGCTCATGATGAAACTCAGGAGCGCCTTTCAGTTCGAGCACGACGCCAGCGTGGCAGTCGAAATCGACCCGCGCACACTCGCGCCAGAAATGATCGCGGCGATGGGAGAGAACGGCGTTGATCGTGCCAGCCTCGGCGTGCAGAGTTTCGATCCCGTCGTTCAGAAGGCCATCAACCGCATCCAGACCTTTGGTCAGACCCAGGCAGCCGTCGCAGGGTTGCGCTCCTTCGGGGTGACGAGCATCAATTTCGACCTGATCTATGGCCTGCCACATCAAACTGTCCAATCGTGCGTGGATACGGTCAGACAGGCAGTCGAATTGAGCCCCGAGCGCTTCGCTGTTTTTGGATATGCTCATGTCCCGGCCTTCAAGAAGCATCAACGGCTTATAGATGAAGCCGCGTTGCCGGATGCCGCGCAGCGAAACGAGCAGGCCGAGGCGGTGGCGGAGGAACTTGTCAACTGTGGCTATGTCCGCATTGGCCTGGATCACTTTGCGTTGCCAGGTGACGAGCTCGCAGTCGCCTCCAGCGCCGGCACCCTCCACAGGAACTTCCAAGGTTACACCACGGATGACTGTGCCACCCTGATCGGCCTTGGCGCCTCCGCGATAGGAAGGCTGCCGTCCGGTTACTACCAAAATCACGTGGCGCTGGGCCGCTATGCTGAACGGGTCGCATCCGGTGTTTTGCCCACGGCGAAAGGCTATATGCTAACCGGGGAAGACAAGCTTCGTGCCAAAGTGATCGAGCGCCTGATGTGTGACTTCGAGGTGGATCTGCCGAAGCTGGCCGAGGAATCAGGATACGAGAGCGGTTTTCTGCTCGACAGGAACGACCGGTTGCAGGCGCTTGTCTCGGACGGCGTAGTCACGATCGAGGAGGGCCGGGTGGTCGTTTCAAGGAGTTCCCGCTTTATGGTCAGGGCGGTTGCTGCCGCGTTCGACGCCTATTTCGGGTCCTTGGGACGGTCTCACAGCAAGGCAGCCTAAGCTGGTCGCGCCCGCTTCTTCATGGGGTGTTGACCTTTCGCGTTATCTGCTGGCCGGGACGGTTTCGGCCAGACGCAACCCGCCAGACCGTATCCGCCATTTCCGGCAATCTCTGGGGTCTCGCTCGTCGCCATTGGCAGGGTTGGCGGCCAGGCTCCCCTTGCGAGCACCGTCGCCGCGCTGCCAATCTCAATCCTGCCGCGCAGCATCTCGTGGATGGAAGTTCGGTGAGCCTGTTTCGGTGAAACTCGCCGCCAGAAGGCGGCATCGTTCGTCAAATGATCGGCGTGACATGGGGGATGGTCCGCGAGATGGCAACATCATTGTTTCGATGCTCCTGTCCGGCGCCCCTTTTGCGGGTGACCAGCCGCAGAACCAAGGGCGACTTGGCTTGCGCGCGATCGCCGCCAGAAATCTTCCCAACCCCTCAGCCTCGACGTCGGCCCCCATCCAATGCCAAAAGGACCGCCTGGACCGCCCGCACAGGCGACCGCACATACGCCCCTGGCAGTGATCGTAGCCCCGCTATGCCGTCAGGTTTCGATAGATCACAGGAAGAGCGCTCGGAAGCTTCGCAATATTTGAGACCAGCGAGAAGCCCGACCGCCCGAAGATCGCGGGAAGGTAATCGCCAGCATTGCGGTCGACTGTGACCGCAAACACTGCCTGGCCGCGATTGCGGGCCTCCATCACCGCCCGTCGGGAGTCCTCGAGCGCGAACCGGCCTTCGTAATGATCCACGTCGTTCGGCTTTCCGTCGGTCAGAATCAGCAGCAGCTTCTTCCTTGCCCCCTGTAAGTCGAGTTGCTTAGATACGTGTCGGATCGCCGCGCCCATGCGGGTGTAGTAGCCGGGCTTCAAGCTGGCGATGCGCCTGGCGGTCGTGGCGGAGAACTGTTCCTCGAAGCGCTTTACACTGTCCACCCGGATCCAGCTGTGTCGGCGAGACGTGAACGTGTCGATCGCAAAGCTGTCGCCGCAGGCGTCGAGGCCACGAGCCAGCACGTTAAGCGCCTGCATCTCCACGTCGAGCACCCGCCGATTGTCGAGCCACGAATCCGTGGATAGCGAGACGTCGACCAAAATGGATGTGGCCAGCTCATGGGCCGCAGGACGCGAAGATTCGTAGATGCGGTCATCGGGATAACCGGTGGCCAGAAGATCGATGCGCGAGCGCACCACCGCTTCAAGATCGATTTCGTTTCCGTCCAACTGTGCTCGGCAGATCTCACGTCGTGGCCGAAGGATCTCGAACTGCTTGCGTACCTTCCGGATCACGGACTGGTCGCCTGCAATCGGGGAAATCTCCGTGTCCTGAATTGTCCCGAGCACGACCCGGCAATGGTCTTCAGCGTACTGTTGTGTCCTGAAATTCCATTCCGGATAGAGCAACTCGCCTTCTATTCGCGAAGGATCAACGGCTTCGGGGGAGAGGTCGAGATCGAAGTGGAACTTTGACTTCGGCCGCTCCTTGGTTCCGCTGAGCGTGATGTCGTCGAGCTCGTCGGCAGCCGACGTTTCGTCGTCCTCCCTGTCGTCCGTCGGGCGGTCTACATTGACCATTTCCGCCATGGCGAGGATCTTCTCGAAGCGGTTGAGAATAAACGGGTCGCGCTTTCGGTCGGCGGCATCGTCCTTTCGCTTTGCCTCGTGAGAAACTCGCTTTCCATCGTCATCAGATGATGTGTCGTCGGATGGAAGGTCGTCTCGGTCGGTCGGTTGGCATTCCGCCCGCCCGGTGAAGTCGGGCCAGAGGGGAACGGGAAGCATCGGCAGGTATCCGGGAGGAGCCGCCGCAAGAGCCGGCCTGCACCCCGACGGGAGGGCATGCTCCAAGGGGAACGAGAGGGCACTCTTCACGAAATCTTCAACAAGCATCTCTGCCTGAGGGAGTTTCCCCCGAACGCGGCAGGAAAGGACCGCATGGCTGAGGCGGGCATATCGCTCTGCCATTCCGGGGAATTCCCTGACCAACCGCGCACAATTGCTGCGCCCCGCCTCGATCCGGGCGATGTCGCCCAGCATCCTGTCGCTGGAGGCCGGCCCCGGCATCTGTGCGACAGCGATATATCCCGCGAGCCAGAAGTAGAGGTCACGATTGAGCCTCTCGTCGTGGAAGAGGTCGATCGTGGCCGGTAGATGGATCGCGGAACTGTCCCAGGATGGATGATCGCTTCTTTCCTCGCCGAGACCGACAACCTGGCGAAGCCGCAGACGATGAGACGAGGTTTTCTGGCGCGCTTTCTGGATCTGAAGCGTGCGCCCGCCACCAAAGGCGCGGAAGCAGACCGCGAGCTGCGCCTTTAGGTCGGCAAGATGGACAGCATGCTCCGGATGGCGCTTCCAGGAGCTGGTATCGCCTACGAGGCGATGCCAGGTGCGTCCAACGGTTTCTTCCAGCTCCAGAAACTCAAGCATCTCGCACCTAGCCTATCGTCGCCTTGGCAACTTCAACGAGCGCCGCCTTGACATCGGCCTCGTCGGTCAGTGGTTCAATAATTGCGGCCCTGACGGCTTCGACCATGGGAATTCCGGCCTCGACAAGCGTCGCGCAATAAATCAGGAGCCGGGTCGAAACGCCTTCCTCGAGATCCTGTCCCTTCAACGAGCGGAGCCGTCGGGCGAGATCGACGAGAGACGCGACCCTGGCTTCAGGAAGCCCGCTCTCGCGCGAGACGGTGGCGATTTCCTTGTCCCGCGGCAGAAAGTCGAATTCGATCGAGACGAAACGCTGCCGCGTGCTGGGCTTCAGCGCCTTCATAAGGTTCTGGTAGCCGGGATTGTAGGAAACGACGACCATGAAGCCCGACTGTGCCTCGAGAAGCTCGCCTGTTCTTTCCAGGGGAAGGATCCGGCGGTCGTCGGTTAGCGGATGGAGGACCACCGCCACGTCCTTGCGCGCCTCGACGATCTCATCGAGATAGCAGATGCCACCGTTGCGAACCGCCTTTGTGAGCGGGCCGTCGATCCATACGGTCTCGCCTCCCTTCAGGAGGTAGCGACCGGTCAGGTCTGCCGCGGTAAGGTCGTCGTGGCAGGATACCGTCGATACGGGCAGCCCCAGGCGGGCTGCCATGTGCTGTACGAACCTGGTCTTGCCACATCCTGTCGGGCCCTTCAGCAGGACCGGAAGTTGCCGGGTCCAGGCGCTCTCGAAAAGGGCGCATTCATTGCCCTGAGGCGCATAGTAGGGAATTTCGTCCTTTGGATGCAGCGGATGATTGAGGGCTATTGTCATGACTGATCTCCAGTGAGGGGGCCCGCCTTATTCGGCGGGCTGTACTGCTGCGTTGGGCATGCGTGCGCGTCCGGGGACAAGCACCGACCAGATGAACATCAGCGCGCTGATGAAGACGAAGACGCCGGAGCCGAGCCTGACCCAGTAGAAGAGGGCGAGCTGGTCCTGGACGTCCATGTAGGACTGACCGAGAACGCGCTGCAGGTGAACCTGGATGACGCCCGCGAAGGTCAGCGCGAAAGTCATGACCGACATCGCCCCGCACATGATCCAGAAGCTGCTGATCGAGAGCCACTGGTTGTATGGCGCGCGTCCGCGGATCTGCGGAATGGCGTAGGCCATGGCGGCGAGATTCAGCATCACGTATGCACCGAAGAAGGCGAGGTGACCGTGAGCGGCGGTGACCTGCGTGCCGTGGGTGTAGTAGTTCACCGACGACAGCGTATGCAGGAAGCCCCAAACGCCGGCCCCGAAGAAGGCCATTACAGAACATCCGATCGACCAGAGGAGGGCCGCCTTGTTCTCATGCTTGCGTCCAGCCCTCCAGGTCATGACGAAGGTGAAGACGACCATGGTGAAGAACGGTGCGACTTCGAGGGTGGAGAACAGCGAGCCGATCCACTGCCAGTATCCCGGTGCGCCGATCCAGTAATAGTGATGGCCGGTGCCGAGGATCCCCGAAAAGAGGGCCAGGCCGATGATGACATAGAGCCACTTCTCGACGACTTCCCGGTCGATACCGTTCAACTTGATCATGAGGAAGGCCAGAACCGAGGCCATGATCAGTTCCCACACGCCTTCGACCCACAGGTGAACGACGTACCACCAGTACATTTTGTCCAGAGCAAGGTTTACGGGGTTGTAGAAGGCGAACAGGAAGAAGATTGCAACGCCCCATAGACCGAACAGAAGGATGTTGGTGATGGTGGTCTTGCGCCCCTTGAGAGCCGTCATCGTGACGTTGAACAGGAACATCAGGGCGACAATGACGATACCGACCTTGATGGCAAAGGGCTGCTCCAGGAATTCACGGCCTTCGTGAATATGGAAGAGGTATCCGACGACCGCCACTGCGGCGGCCACGAGGAAGATCCAGAACTGCGCCTTTGCGAGTTTCGGACTGTAAAGCTCCGTCTCGCACTCCTCGGGAAGGAGGAAGTATGTGGTGCCCATGAAGCCCATGAGCAGCCATACGATCAGTGCGTTCGTATGTACCATTCGAACGATGTTGAAAGGCAGCATGACGGAGAGAGTGTTGGGCAACACGTAGATTGTGCCCGCGATCACGCCGAACAGGAGCTGTGCCATGAAGAGGCCGAGCGCTCCGTAGAAGTAGAGCATCGCAACGCTCTGAGTCTTGTACTTCATCTTAAAAACCTCTCCCTGTCAGCCGGCTTGGTTCGGTGGCCAGTTTTGGGTGTTCGTCTTGCTGACCCATTCGAGGAAATCGGCAAGGTCGTTGACCTCCTGGTCAGTCAAATTGAATTGTGGCATCTGCCTGCGCCCCTCGATGCCTGATGGCTGAGCGGCCATCCACGCATGAAGCGCCTCGCGGGCACTTGCCGGATCCTTGTCGCCGCCCCAGCGTATCCAGACGTTCGACAGTTCCGGCGCGAAGTAGGCGCCTTCACCGTCAAGCGTATGGCAGTTGATGCAGGAGTTCTTTTCCCAGATGTGTTTTCCGCGGGCGACGCCTTCTGTCAGGGTCGCCTCGTTGGTGGACACCGTTCGAATGTAATAGTGGCTGTGGGCCGTAAGGCCCACGAATATAGCGAAGAAGAAAGCGGACCCGCCGTAGAACACGTTTCGGGCCGCGGTTTTGGTCAGGCGTTCAGCCATCGATCATCCTTTCATGTCAGTGGCGGTGCCGCCGTGACGTCGGAAATCGAGCCAGGGGCTCGTTATTGGTGGATGGCCGAATTCCGCCGGGGGGTCTTTGTCAATTCGCAAGTAAGCGAAGGATTACGCATTGTTGGTGAGGTATGAGCACGGCGGCGGACGTCATAGAAAGGCAGCCGGATGTCGACAGACCAACGTTGCCGGGCTGGACACCGGGAAGACGTCGAAGCCCGCTCCGTCGATAGCAAAATAGCGTCACGTCATTGCGAGGGGCACCTGCGCCAGCACCGACCCGATTACCTTGCCGCGCTCGACGGATAGCTTTGTCTGCTCTGGACCCGTGCGATCTAGAAAAACGTGCCCGAAGCGAGGGTCTTCAGCAATGCCATGGAAAGGATGGTCATCGCCCATGCAATCAAGGCTGGGTAAATCGGCGAACGGCGACCGCGAAGTCCAAGGAAATCGGCAGCAACCAACCTGACTTTTGCGATCGCAACAACGACCACAAGCGCCATGAACGCCGGTCTTGATGCGACGCCCAGATAGGTCGATCCGATGGCAATGCATCCGGTGAGCGCGAAGAGATAGGCAAGCGCCTTGGTCGGACGTGCGGAAGTCCGGGTTTCGATTTTCATAGAAGGTAGACCAGCGGAAACATTACGAGCCACACAATGTCGATGACGTGCCACAGGGTCGTCATCAGGTGGACGTTCTCACGGGAAGGGAAGCGAGCTATCAGGGCGAGCACGCAAGAGCCGAAGAGCACATGCGCCAGGTGGAAGCCCGTTATCAGCACATAGAGCGTCGAGAACGCGTCGTTTGAAAGAAGGGACGCTCCCTCCCGACCGTACTCATGGACCTTCAGGGCAGTGAAGAGAAACCCTCCTGCCGCAGCTGCGAGCAACAATAACCGCCGCTCCAACAATTTCGTTTGCCGGGCGGCCATTGCGGCAAACCAACCGCTTGCAAGCAGGACGACCGTGTTTGCCATGGGTATGGTGGTGTCCAGCCTTGCCCTGCCTGCGAGGAAGTCCTCCGGACTAATCCAGGAGGCTATCACAAACGCAGCCAGGAGAGCCCCGAACGCGGCCAGTTCGCTCCAGGCAAGAATCCAAACAAGCAGGTCGCCAGTTCCAGGCTCCGCGAGATCGTCTGATGTCGTCGAGGTCATGCGCCCTCGATAGGCAATGGATCTACTTTCTTCTTTGAGGAAACGCAAAAACCCCAGGGTCCTCGCATCAGCGGTCAATCCTGTCGGCAAGGTTTTGTTTACCAAGACATGAGACCTTGGTGCCGTCCTAGACGATATCCGGGACGGCAAAGGCTGGCATTTCGTATTGAGTAGCCAGCCCGTTCCCCCACTTCTTCTTGCTCCTTCCGTCGCTTCCGGGCCTGCTGTTGTCTCTTTGATCGATCTCAAAGACGTCTGTTCTCGACCGGCCTATGGTCCGCTTCAAAGGAGAACATAATGACCGACGCCCAGATCGGACTTTCCATAGCCACCCCTGTGATCGTCATTTTCGCAATCACGCTCTACCGCATGGGCGTCCTGCAGCGGACGGGCGTCGTGTCAGCCGTCCTTGCCGCCGTTGCGATCGCCGCAAGCCTCTTTCTGCAAAGGTAGATGGCGATCATGCAAATGCCGAACAAATTCGCCGAGCTCGAGGCCTGCTACGGGCAGCTTGTATCGTGGTGCGACCTTCTGGAAGCGATTGCCGATTTTCTTCCCTGCCACGTAGACGAGAGGCTGTGTGACACCGTGACGGGCGGCCTGATCCCGCTGCTCCAGGCAACCCATGGCCTGGAGGAACATGTTGTTTCTGCGTCACTGCATGCAATCATGCCGGACCATGATCGCGTGGAGGCCGAAAATAGAAGATCCACCGAACGCCTGTTCGACATGGATGCCGCGCAAGAGGTAGTCGACGTCCTGCTGGCTTTGAAGAACGGCGACTGCAGGCTGTCGTGGGATGCCATCGGATATCTCCTGCGATCGTTCTTCTGCTTGATGCGGCGACGCATCAAGGCCGAACGGGAAATCGTAGGGCAGATCCGGAAAGCACTTGCGCGACATGAGGGCATGACCGTTCTGAACGCACAGCTCGCGACTGAGATCGTCTAAGTGCGTCTGTTTGAACAGTAAACTTCGGGGTGATTGTGATGTCGTCGCCGGCGACCTTTTAAAGGCGGAACCGACGCCACCCTCGAGCAGCTCGGCAATGGGGCCGCCAATCTTCAACCGGGCCACGAATCAATCGCCTCATCTGTGATATCCGCCCAAAATCCTCCTTTCCAATTGTAGCTGCGCGCGACCAGGCAACCAGGCCCAGCGGGTGCAGCCTGTACTTGAACCGGGTGACTACGCCGAGTTGCCGCCGCAGCAGAACCGAACGACCGGTTGTTGTTTGGAGCAATAGAGCGACGTAGCCGCACCGCTTGCAGCGGGTTACAATAGCTGCACAATGTTCAAGAGATTCCTCATGGAACGGGAAGATCGCCCCGGAAAGGCTTGGCTTTCCCGGTTCGTTGCAGGGCGAGCGGAAGCGGAACGATGGTATTTCGGCCATCAAGCATCACCGACGCCAACGGCGAAGGATTGCCGCGCGGCCTTGGTGAATTACATGCCGAAGTTGACGCTCCACTACGACCGCGCCTGCGACCTCGTTGGCGACGATGACGTGGCGCATCGAATGCTCAGTCACTTCCGTCCTGCGCCAGAACGCCATGGCTGCAGTCAGGCCGTCTGGTTGGGAAGAGGAGGGCCAGCCCTCATCCGCAATTTCGATTACCCGCCCGATATTGTTTCGGAACGATTTGAGATCACAGCCTGGTCGGGAATGCGGGTGATCTGCAAGGCGCAGCGGCCCTGGGGAGGCTGTGTCGATGGTATGAACGAGGACGGACTTGTCGCCAGTGTCACCCTTGGCGGCAGCCGTGCTCAAGGACTTGGCTTCTCGATCATTTTGATCGTCCGCTACATCCTCGAAACTTGCCACGATGTAAGTCAGGCGGTGGCGACGCTCTGCCGAATACCAGTAGCGCTCCCACAAAACGTGACCGTCCTCGACCGTTCAGGGAACTACGCCACAGTGCTGCTCGCTCCCCACCAGCGGCCGATCGTTACCAGGTTGAAGGCCTGCACGAACCATCAGCGAACCGCCAGGCCCTCATCGTCATCATTGGCGCGCCAGCATCTGATTCAGCAGGCGATTGATGATCCAACCATGACACTCTCGCGACTGACCGATCTATTTCTTTTACCGCCGTTGTATTCCAGGAACGGTTCCTTTCCGACGCTTTACACTGCCGTCTACCGCCCCGTGGAAGGGAGAGTGGACTATATCTGGCCCGGCAAGCGCTGGTCCCAAGGTTTCGAGGATTTCGAAGAAGACGAGTATATGCACAGCTATGGCTAGCCACTCACTCCTTCCACAGCGATAGTTCTGCCACCGAACAATCAGCAGCAGTCGCCACCTCTCTCGGCGGATATATCGTGTCTATCTTCGCGCATATCGACAGCAAATGGCTGGCGTGTTGGCGGAGACTGACCGAGTGGGCTTCGCAACTACGCCTGCTCCGTCCATAAGCTTGCCAGCCCCCAGGATCTTGCCGCCGGCGGTCGAGGTGTCGTTCGCGTTCTTCCACTTCGTGTCGCAGGTCGCGGCGTTGCCGACGTGTGTTTTCGTGGCTCTCTCCCCGGGGGAAGGCTTGGTCTTCTTGGGCAGGTTCGTGGTGGCTTCCGCGGTCCCGGATGATGTTGCCGGGGCCGCAGACTTGCGACGCAGTTGCGTGCGCGAGGGAATAGTGCTTTTGAAATCAGAAAGGTCGAGAAGTTCGCTACGGGCTGAGATTTTAGACAAGGTCACGGTTGATGCTATCGTATTCTGATCAGTTCGCCAGTCTGCTGAAAGAGCCTGTTGTCCAGTTTGCCATCCTCGTTCTTCTGAGAATGCTCGCGACGCCATTGACGGGCGATCGCGTAATTGGACGGCTCGCGGCCAACATCATATTTTTCGTCGCCCTAACGGCTTTGCTCCTTTACCATAGAATTCCGCCGTATGCGCCTGATATAACTGCGGAAACGGTGGCTGATCGTATCGGCTCCGGGATACTCAAAGCGATCTGGTGGATCGGAGGAGCGATGCTCCTTGCCAGTTTGGTCCGCACGTTTTTGACACTCGAACGGAAACCGAGGGAAGGGCGACTTCTGCAGGACCTGGTAGTCGGGATTGTCTATCTTGGCGCCGCGTTGAGCATCATCGCATACGTCTTCAGTTTACCAGTGGGCACCCTCATCGCCACCTCCGGTGTGTTCGCTATCGTTTTGGGTCTGGCTTTGCAAAGTACCCTCAACGATGTTTTTTCCGGCATTGCGCTGAATCTCGGAAAGCCCCTGTCCGTAGGTGACTGGATCAGATTGGAAGACGACACGCAAGGAAGCGTTGTGGAAACCAACTGGCGGTCCACCGAACTCCTTAGCGGCACCAACGACCTCATCATTGTGCCCAATAGCGTCCTCGCCAAGAGCCGGATCGTCAACATCAGTAGTCCGGACAACACACACGGCTCAACCTTGAAATTCAAGCTGGCCCCGACCAAGCCGCCATCGGTAATCCTCCTGACCATGGAACGTGTACTGTTGAGCAGTAATGCGATCATGAAAACGCCCCCTCCCACCGCGAATTTTACGGCGATGGATGCGAATTATCTGGAGATCGAACTGTCATTTCGGGTGTCGGAACGCGGTCAACTGCCTCGTGCTCGAAACGAATTATACGATCTCGTCTTTCGTCACACCGAGGCGTCAGGTCTTCAGCTTGCCGCCGACGGAGGAGCTACCAGGGTAGTCCTCACCCAGGAGACACCCGAGATGAGTGTCCCACGTCAAACGTCAAGGCGTCGTCTTCTGGATGCGATTTCTCTGTTCTCCTCTCTGACAAGCGAGGAACGAGAAGAGTTGGCCTCCACTATGAACAGGCTGTCGTTCAAAGAAGGCGATATCGCCGCCCATCGGGACACCTCTTTGACGTCGCTGATGATCCTTCGAAGCGGTGTGATGACAGTCGAGGAGATTGAGGATGGCCAAACCATCGAGCTTGAACGCCTTGCTCCGGGTGACGTCTTCGGTGAGCGCGGAGTGCTGATGGGAGCACTGGAGCCGGGCGATATCAAGGCGATCACAGCCGCCGTAGTATATGAGATTCCCAAGGAGCGGCTCGGCGTGATCATGCGAGAACGTCCCGCCATTGCGGAAGAACTGGCGATGCTATTGTCCGCTCGGTCGAAAGCGGAGGAGCGCTTGCACATGGCGAACCATCTTTCTCCTCTGCAACATGCGTCGTCGGTATCGGCAAGGATCCGGCATTTGTTTGGTCTCGGATGACGTGTCTATCCTGAACCCCTATTCGACCGTGGTCCTGGAGGGACGGCGGCGCAAGCGCGGGCATCTTTCAGTGTGTTCATTTCGCTGCCTTGTGAATGGCGTGGTCGGTTAGATCAATGGCGTAAGCTTGCTCTCGGCAGTGAAACAGTGCCCAAACCGGGATTTGTTGAGCAGTTCCACTACGGAACACAAAAGATCCGCGACGTCGACCTCGCACGATCAACACGAAGCGCTGCCGAAGCAGCCATGGAACGCGTCTTCGGGTTACGCTGTGTCGTCAACGACATCTCTACGGCTTGCCATCCCGGCAGCCGGAAAGGCCGACGCCGATCGTCATGGGCTTGCCCGTGCTAGGTTACTAATCGAAAGCGCGGCTTCGTTGGCAAAGTCAGCTAAAGAAACTCTGCCCTTAAGCGACAAAACTGCTTTGACTAGCCGACCGACCGCCGACTGAAAAGCTATACCTCGGCACTCTTGACAGGCGCCTTCGCGCGATATCCTATCGCATCACGATTTTTAGCAAAGTGCGATGCTGTGGGGTGACGCTGGTGTTCGTACGAGGGGTTTTCCTTGCAAGCTGTCTAAGCCTCCTGGGCGCGGTGGCGTCTGCTGAGGAGGCCTATCCTCCGGACATGGCCGACCGTGTCCAGGCCTGCACACCCTGTCACGGGGAGCAGGGAAAGGGCACGAACGATCCGTATTTCCCACGGCTTGCGGGCAAGCCCGCCGGATATCTCTACAACCAGCTGGAAGCGTTCAAATCGGGCAGGCGGAAATATCCGCCGATGAACTATCTCCTCGCGTTCCTGACGGACGACTATCTGCGGCAGTTTGCGGCATATTTCGCCGATCAGCGGCCGGCGCTTCCCGAGAAGCCGCCAACGGATGCCAGCGCAGCAGTGCTTGATCACGGGCACGCGCTTGTGACGCAGGGCGACCTGGACCGCTCCATTCCGGCCTGCGTGAGCTGTCATGGCGGCTCCCTGACTGGCCAGGAGCCTGGCATTCCCGGCCTCCTCGGCTTGCGCGCCAGTTACATTAGCGCTCAGCTCGGAGGATGGCGATATGGAACACGCACGGCCACTGCGCCCGACTGCATGCAGCTCGTCGCGGGACGTTTGACGGAAGACGATGTTCGAGCCGTCGCAGCTTATCTCGCCAATCAGGCTCAGCCCGCCGATCCTGCGCCATCTGCCGCCGGATCTTATTCGTTGCCCTTTGCGTGCGGCAGCCAGCCCGAGAAGGGGAGGACGCCATGAGCGCGCGTTTTCGAATATCAACCGCTCTTGTCGTGTCATCGATGCTGGCGATAGCCGCAACGCTGGTGCCGGCTGCCGCACAGTCGCCGCAATCGGGCGATGTCGTAAAAAAGGGAGAGTATCTGGCGCGAGCCGGGGACTGCGTCGCATGCCATACGGCGCCCGAGGGCAAATTATTTGCTGGGGGTCGTTCGATGCCCACGCCTTTCGGCACGTTGTATACTTCGAACATCACGCCCGACGCCGAAACGGGCATCGGGAAATGGTCGGCGGACGATTTCTACAGGACGATGCACAGCGGAAGGTTCCCGGACGGCGGTCTCCTCTATCCGGCGATGCCTTTTGCCTCCTACACAAAGGTCACGCGCGACGACAGCGATGCGATCTTCGCCTATTTGAAGACGATTGCGCCCGTGCGCCAGACGAACCGGCCGCATGACCTGCAATTCCCATATAACAACAGGTCTCTGATCCTCGGCTGGCGAACCCTCTTCTTCAATGAGGGCGAGTTCAAGCCGAATCCAAAGCAGTCCGACGAGTGGAACCGGGGAGCCTATCTCGTGGAGGGGCTTGGCCACTGTGGCATGTGCCATACGCCCATCAACGCACTCGGCGGGAGTCGCGAGTCCGAAGCATTTCAGGGCGGCTTGATTCCGATGCAGGACTGGTATGCTCCATCACTGACATCGAACAAGGAAGCAGGCTTGGGCGACTGGTCGATCGAGGAGATCTCGGATCTCTTGCAGAAGGGAATATCGACGCGCGGAGCGGTCTACGGGCCGATGGCCGAGGTCGTGTACAACAGTCTTCAGTACATGACCGACGAGGACACGCGCGCAATGGCCGTCTATCTGAAAAGCATCGCGCAGGATGAACCTTCCCCGCCAAAACCTTCCGTCAGGACCGAAGAAGCAAGCCTCCTCATCAGTCTCGGGAAGACCGTCTATGACAAGCACTGCGCGAGCTGTCATGGGGCTGAGGGCGAAGGAAAGCCTCCTCATTACCCGCCGCTAGCCGGAAACCAGTCGATCCAGATGGAATCGGCCGTAAATGGTATTCGCATGGTTCTTAACGGCGGATATCCGCCGGCTACCGCCAAGAACCCCATGCCGCATGGCATGCCGCCATTTGCCGTCACGCTTTCCGATGACGAGGTCGCCGCGGTAGCATCATATATCAGGACGGCATGGGGCAACCGTGGCACCCCGGTCAGCGCCGCCGAGGCGAACAAGCTTCGATCTGCTCCACTGCAATGAGGACGACATGATCAATCCTGACGAGCCTGCCCATATCCCCGACGACCGGATGGTCGAACGCATTGTCGCTGAAGGGCCACGAGGAGCAGTTGTTGTGGCCGGGATTGCGACCGCCGCCGTCGTTGCAATGTGGGTCTTGTTTTATCTGCTTGTGTTCGTGCCCCGGAGCGTCTGATGAGCGATGTTCACAACGAAGCGGCGGCGGTCGCTGAGCGCATCGAACGGCGCTGGGCGACCGTTGCGATCTTGATTATTGTGTTTTTGGCGGGGATGGCGGCGTTCGCCGGGATACATCAGGCGACCATGCCGCAGACAGCGGTCGAAACCATCGACCCGACCACGATCCATCTCCAGGGCGAGTTCATTGAATCCAATCTKGGCAGCGCGGTGGAGCAGGATGGCTCCGTGACGGTAAGGGCGATCGGCCAGCAGTATTCGTTCTCCCCGCCCTGCATCGTCGTTCCAACTCAGACCCCGGTTACCTTCAGGGCCACCAGCGCCGACGTCGTGCATGGCTTCCTCATCCAGGGCACCAACATCAACACGATGCTCGTTCCTGGCTACGTATCGGTTCAGAAGGCCAGCTTCGACCAACCCGGTGAACACCTCATGCCATGCCAGGAGTTCTGCAGTGTTGGCCACGAAGGCATGTGGGCGAAAGTGAAGGCCGTCGACAAGCAGCAGTTCCTTTCGGAAATTGCGGACAAGAGGAGGCTTTCCTGTGCTCCATAATCGCAGGCTAATTCTGGCGCACTTCTGGCTCGCCTTCGCGACCTTTGGCCTTGCCCTGCCGCTCGGCGCCTGGCAGATGTACGTCCGCAGTCCGCTCTCCCCCTGGATCAGCAATCCTGAATGGTATTACCGTTCCCTGACCGCCCATGGCACGGTGATGGGTTATGTGTTCCCAACGCTTGTCGCAATGGCCTTCGGCTATGCGATCAGCGAGGCTTCCCTGAAACAGGCCCTCGTTGGAGTCCGCTGGGCCTGGACCGGTTTTTGGCTGATTGCGGTCGGCGCTGTCATCGCGATGATCCCCGTGTCCCTTGGTCGGGCGTCAGTGCTTTATACCTTCTACCCGCCTTTGATCGGAAGCGCGCTCTACTATATCGGCGTTGTGATGGTCGTTGTCGGCTCCTGGATCTGGGTGGCTCTCATGTCCATCAATCTGAGAGTTTGGAAAAAGGCCAATCCGGGCGCTCCAGTGCCACTCGCCATGTTTGCGAACGTGGCCGGCTCGTATCTATGGGCATGGACCGCCGTCGGCGCCGCCCTGGAGCTACTGCTGCAAATCATCCCGGTTGCGCTCGGGTTCAAATCGACGATCGACGCCGGTCTTGCGCGCGTGTTCTTCTCGTGGACATTGCACGCAATCGTCTATTTCTGGCTCATGCCGACCTATATCGCCTACTACACGATCGTTCCGCGGGCGATCGGCGGTCGCGTCTTCAGCGACACCATGGCGCGTATCTCGTTCATCCTTTTTCTCGTGGTTGCCATGCCGATCGGCATCCACCACGCCTTCGCCGACCCTCAGGTCGGTGCAGGTTTCAAGTTCATCCATTCCACTTTCACCGCCCTGGTCGCACTTCCAACGCTGCTGACGGTCTTCACCATACTGGCGTCTGTGGAAATCGCGGCGCGTGCGCGAGGGGGCAGGGGCGCCTTCGGCTGGCTGACCGCGCTTCCCTGGCGCAACCCCATGATGCTGGCGGTGACGTTTTCCTTCATCATGCTCGGCTTCGGCGGGGCCGGGGGGCTCATAAACATGAGCTACCAGCTCGACGCGTCGATCCACAACACACAGTGGATCACCGGACACTTTCATCTCATTTTCGGCGGCGCGATCGTCATAATGTATTTCGCCATCGCTTATGACCTGTGGCCCCATCTGACGGGACGTCCTCTCGTCAGCCTTGGTCTGGTCAGGCTTCAGCTCTGGCTCTGGTTCATCGGAATGATCGTGACGACTTTCCCATGGCACTATGTCGGGATCCTCGGCATGCCGCGCCGGATGTCCTTCTTCGACTATACCGATCCGGCGCTTGCGAACGAGGCGGTTTCGGTCGTGCTCTCGGCAATTGGCGGGTTCATACTCGTTGCCTCTGGTATTCTTTTCCTGGTCGTTCTTATCCGCTCGCATCTCGCTTCGCCAAGCCAGCCGGAGGAGTATCGGTTCGCGCTGGCCGTCCATCCTACCACCAGAGTTCCTGCGGCCCTGAACAGCTACGGTCTTTGGGTTGGCCTGATGGTAGCACTGACGATCACGAACTATGGATATCCGATCCTTCAACTTGCCATACGCAATGACACCTCCGTGCCAGCGGTATATGTGGGAGAAAGGTGATGAACGGCGACAGGCTGACCAGCTTTCGGAACCGGTGGACGCTGACCAGCGTCTTCGTCACAGCCGCAATCTTCGTTGTCGCCGCGCTATTGGGCTTTGTGCTGCTTCCGCGCCTTGACGCAAGGGAGCAGGTGGTGGGCTTATGGGATACCATCTGCCGGGCAGCCGGGCTGCCGCAGCGCGGAGAAGCTTCTGAACCCGTGCAGCCAGGTTACAAGACTTCTCTTGTGAAGATTGCAACCGCAGTTTCGCGAACTCGCAACGAGGAGGCGATAGGGAGAGGGGCCACGCTTGCGCAGCAGTGCGCCATCTGTCACGGCCCCACAGGCGTAAGCCGCGCAGACTCCCCGAATCTGGCCGGCCAGTATGCCAGCGTGGTCTATAAACAGCTTCGCGACTTCAAGGACGGCGTTCGTGTCAATGCTGTCATGAGCCCGTTCACGGCGAAACTGACCGAGCGGGACATGCAGGATCTTGCTGCATACTATGCCTTCTTGCCGCGACTGCCGGGCTTTCATCCCGCCGGGGCCAATCCGGCCCCGCGGATCGTGATCAGCGGCGCGCCAACGAGAGGAATCGCGCCCTGTGGTTCGTGTCATGGCACTATTGAAAACAAGCTGGGCAGTCCGTGGCTCGAGGGCCAGTCCGAACTTTACCTCAAGACCCAGCTCCAGGCCTTCGTATCTGGCTCGCGGCAGAACGACATCAGCAGTCAGATGCGCAACGTTGCGCGCGCGATGACGCCCGAAGAGATTGAAGAGGCCGCCCGGTACTACGCTAACCAGCCGCCGCCCTATCTGTCCACCGAATGAACCGATCCGTCGCAGTGTCGTCAAAATGCCGGTGATTCGAACGGTGCTTGAATGGCGACTGTCATCTCGTTCGATCGCGCCCGTGTGGTTACACGCCACGTGAAGAAGAACGACCGATAAAACATTTCCTCTGACGGGGTAGGGCGAGGTCCTCACCGCGATCGTGTTCGGCTATCGGTCACTCCGCGGAAGGCGGTCTCATCCACTTACCGTCCTTCCAATGAATGGCCACTTCGCGTGCGGTTTCCGCGGCAGATCAATCAACCATCTGCGAAGAGGCGGATCCATGCGCTCTGGCTATGGCATCCTGCAGATCCTCGATCGGCGTCGATCTCGTCATCGCATTGCCTTCCAGCTCTTTCGGCATCTTCCAGCCGGGGTCGACGCCTTCCATGTTTGGAAGCTCATGGGCGATCCCTTTGTGGCAGTCGATACAGGTTGCCTGTCCGGATAGCAGATATCGGGTGTGAATCTCGGCAGCCCGCTGCGTCTGCTTCTGCAGATCCATTGCCACCGCGGTGTGGCAGTTGCGGCATTCCAGGCTGTCGTTGGCCTTCATACGCGCCCATTCGTGCTGTGCCAACTCCAACCGCTTCTCCAGGAATTTGGGCCGCGTATTGATCGTGCCGAATATCTTGCCCCACACCTCCTTGGATGCCTGCATCTTGCGAGCGATCTTGTCGGTCCATTGATGCGGCACGTGACAATCCGGACAGGTGGCCCTGACGCCTGAGCGGTTCGAGAAGTGAATCGTGCGAGACAGCTCCTGGTAAACATTGTCATGCATCTCATGACAGGAGGTACAGAACTTCTCGGTATTGGTGAGTTCCAGCGCCGTATTGAACGCGCCCCAGAACATCACCCCACCAATGAAACCACCGAGCGTCAGGACGCCGAGCCCAATCGTGGCCGCAGGCGTCGTCAGGATCGACCAGGCCCAGACAATCGCTTTCTTGATCCATGAGATCATCGGCGTCACTCGCTTCCGGCAGGCTTGACGCCCATTTCGCTCATATCCCTGAACAGGTTGTTCACCAGCGGGCGCACGTCCGCCTGCGGCACGTGGCAGGCGGTACAGAAGTAGCGCCGGGGCGAGACATCCGCGAGCATCTGGCCGTCACGGGTCATGTAGTGCGTCACGCTGATCATCGGCGCACCGGAGTCCTGGGTGAACTCGCGCTTGTGGCAGGAAAGGCATCGGTTCGCGTTCACCGACAGTTCGTATCCCTCGATCGAATGAGGGATCACTGGTGGCTGGTCGGGATAGGCGCGCATCCTGCGGCGGTCGTCCACGATCCACTTCGGCAGTGGCGCCGCCGGGCCGATCGCCATCGACGGCACTCGCCCGACCAGTTGCGGTGCCGCCTCCGGCAATACCTGGGCAATCGTAGCCGTCGCGACGAAAAGCAGAATACCCGCCGTGACCAGCATCCAATCAGGCCGCCTCAAATGGCGACGGGGAGAATCTTGACCGCGCATTTTTTGAAATCCGTCTGTTTTGAGATGGGATCGGTGGCGTCGAGAGTAACCTTGTTGATCAGTTGGCTTGCATCGAACCAGGGAACGAAGATGACGCCGGGCGGCATGCGGTTTCGCCCGCGCGTCTCGACACGCGACCGGATCTCGCCGCGACGTGACACGATCCGCACTTCCGCACCCTGGTTGATGCCGCGCTTGCGGGCGTCCTCCGCGTTCATGAATACCCGTGCACCCGGGAATGCCTTGAAGAGCTCGGGAACGCGCAACGTCATTGAACCCGAGTGCCAGTGTTCCAGCACGCGGCCAGTCACCAGCCAGACGTCAAACTCCTCATCCGGGGCCTCCGCCGGCGGCTCGTAGGGAACGGCCAGGATGACCGCCTTGCCATCCGGCTGGCCATAGAAATTCACGCCTTCGCCAGGTTTCACGAAAGGATCAAAGCCTTCGCGATAGCGCCAGAGCGTCTCCTGGCCGTTGACCACCGGCCAACGCAGCCCGCGCACCTCGTGGTACATGTTGAAGGGTGCGAGATCGTGGCCGTGTCCGCGCCCGAAGGTGGCATATTCCTCAAACAGGCCTTTCTGAATGTAGAAGCCAAAGGCCTTCGCTTCCTGATTGTCGTAGTCGGCATTGAGTTCGCTGAGGGGAAAGCGGTCGACCTCGCCGTTGCGGAAGATCACGTCAAACAGGCTCTTGTCGCGATATTCCGGATTGGCGTCGAGGATATTGGCGGGCCAGACCTCGTCGGTCTTGAAGCGCTTGGAGAATTCCGCGATCTGCCAGAGGTCCGACCGTCCCTCTCCGGGGGCCTGGACAAGCTGGCGCCAGAGCTGGGTGCGGCGCTCGGCATTGCCGTAGCCGCCCTCTTTCTCGACCCACATCGCAGCCGGCAGGATCAGGTCGGCGCTCATCGCCGTGATCGTCGGATAGGCATCGGAGACGACGATGAAGTTGTCCGGGTTTCGGTATCCCTGCCAGGTCTCGTTGCTCGTGTTGGGTGCTGCCTGGATATTGTTGTTGACCTGCACCCAGTAGAAATTGAGCTTTCCATCCTTCAACATGCGGTCCTGCTGAACGGCGTGATAGCCCGGCTTTTCCGGGATGATGCCATGCGGGATGCGCCAGATTTCCTCCGCACGCTTGCGGTGCTCGGGATTGGTAACGGTCATATCGGCCGGGAGGCGATGGGCGAAGGTGCCGACCTCGCGCGCGGTACCGCACGCCGACGGCTGCCCGGTCAGTGAGAAGGGACTATTGCCGGGCTCCGATATCTTACCCGTCAGCAGGTGGATGTTATAGACCATCTGGTTCGCCCAGACGCCGCGCACATGCTGGTTGAAGCCCATCGTCCAGAGCGACATGACCTTGCGTTCCGGATCGGCGTAGAGTTCCGCCAACTGCTCCAGGAAGCCTGCATCAACGCCGCTCAGTTCAGCTGCCTTTTCCAGCGTGTACTCGGACACGAATTTCTTGAAGGCGGCAAAGTCAATTGGCTCCATCTTCGCCGGATCGGTCGCATTGGCAGCCTTCAATTCCAGCGGATTATCCGGCCTCAACCCGTAACCGATGTCGGTAACGCCGCGGGCGAACCGCGTATGCCGATCCACGAAGTCCTGGTTGACCCGCCCGGTCTGGATGATGTGGTTCGCGATGTAGTTGAGGATTGCCAGGTCCGACCCCGGCTTGAAGATCATCGGTATGTCCGCGAGATCCATGCTGCGGTGGGTGAAAGTGGATAGAACCGCAACCCTGACATGCGGGTGGCCGAGACGACGGTCGGCGACGCGGGTCCACAGGATCGGATGCATCTCCGCCATATTCGAGCCCCAGAGCACGAAGGCGTCAGCATGCTCGAAATCGTCATAGACGCCCATCGGCTCATCCATGCCGAAGGTGCGCATGAAGGCGTAGGCCGCCGAGGCCATGCAGTGGCGAGCGTTTGGATCGAGATTGTTGGAGCGCAGGCCGGCGCGCATCAGTTTCGTCGCTGCGTAGCCCTCGAAGATCGTCCACTGGCCGGAGCCGAACATGCCGACGGCCGTCGGTCCCTTCTCCTTCAGCACCTTCTTGCATTGCTCGGCCATCACGTCGAACGCCTCGTCCCAGGTGATCGGTTCGAACTCGCCGTCCTTGGCATATGCGCCGTTACGCTTGCGCAAGAGCGGCGTCTTCAGCCGGTCCTCGCCGTACATGATCTTGGAAAGGAAGTATCCCTTGATGCAGTTCAGGCCGCGATTGACCTCGGCCTGCATGTCGCCATGGGTGGCGACCACCTTGCCATCCTTCACGCCGACCATCACGCCGCATCCGGTGCCGCAGAAGCGGCAGGGTGCCTTGGACCATTTGATCTCGAGCGCCTCGACGCCGCCTGGTACCGGCTGGGCGGCGGCAGGTAGTGCTATACCGGCGGTCGCCGCGGCGATGCCGGCGGCGTGGGCCTTCAAGATGTCACGCCGCGTCAGTGTTCCGGTCATCGCTTCGCATCTCCTCTGTCTCGACGTGCTCGAAAACCATGCTCGCCGTGATCACCCCATCAAGCAGCGAAATGCGCGTCAGGCATTCGCCGAGCATGCCCGTATTCGTTCCCTCGATAACCACGACGATCTTGCCGCCGCCGTGGCCATGGACTTCGACATTCTCCATCCCGGCGATTGCAGCCAGGACGTCTTCGGTTCGCGCCGGCACCGTCGCGATCACCGCGCTGGAAATATGATAGCGCTGCGGCTGCTCAGACATCGGCGGCCTCCGCTTCGCGGGCCTGGAGGCCGATGGCGCTGACCGGGCATATGCTGAGGCACGCGCCGCAACCGCTGCAGAGCGCTTCGTTCAATTCCGGAACGAACGGGCCGCCCATCCGGGGACGGAAGCGGATCGCTTGCTCGGGACAGCATTCGCCGCACGACTGGCAAGCGACGTGGCGCTTCGCCAGGCAACCATCGCCGACTACCGCGACATGCGGGAAACGATCGACTTTCACGGTCAAAAAGACGGGTTCGGGACAGACCGAGCTGCATTCGCCGCAGAAGGTGCATTCGCCAAAAGCGAAATCGATCGAGGGCATCCCGTCCGAAAGGCGGATGATGCCGGTCGGACATCGTTCGGCGCAAAGCCCGCATCCCGTGCACGCGTTGAGGCTTTCGGCCGTCGCCCCAGGTGGACAGATTCCGATATTTCTCCTGGCGGGTCGGCCGAAAAACAACGCTCGACGTGAGATGGGCTCTGTCCGCATGACGCCCTCAATGACCCGCAGGCGGCCCCGGCGGGCCGTAAATGATCTGGAACATCCAGACGAGGAAACCGTATCCGCCGACGACGCCAACGGCAACGAGCGGCCAGATTCCAAAGGCCAAGACAAGGAAAGCAAGGAGTTCGACCCGCCGCCGTCCGCGGGGGTTGATTTCCTTCGGAGCTTTGTCGGTCAGGTCGGTCATGGCGGCTCCCCCACGGCAAAAATCGTAGCACACGTTTTTGGAGACGCATAGTCTCAATTGCACTTCCTCCTGCGTGCAAGGGATATGGGAACGTTGAGCTGTTTTGCCGGGGCGGTCGGGCGATCGCAGCCGATCTTTGAGGGAGCGCAAATACCGGGAGCGCCCTTCGACCTATGGAGGTTGGAATCGCCGTGCAGCCGCTTGCTTAGCAAGGGGACGCCAGTCGGCGAAGCGATCGATCCAAGCGTCGAAAGGTCAACGCGTGACAGACATCACAGAGCAAGAAACCGTAAACGAGCCGACTCGCCGTGATTTCCTTTATCTCACCACAGGCATGGCGGGGGCGGTTGGGGCCGTTGCGGTTGCATGGCCGTTTATCGACCAGATGCGTCCGGATGCTTCGACGTTGGCGCTGGCCTCGATCGAGGTTGACG
>NZ_JBFTIN010000019.1:0-111454 GCF_056394785.1 Rhizobium sp. 10N414
GCCAAACCTGGGGTGGCCCAGCAAGTGGCAGCAAATGCCGGTCGCTGGTGGCGCAACAGCGGCAAGCTCCTTAACGCCACCCTCACCATTAGATGGGCTGACCAACTTGGAATGCCCAGGCTCGTCTAACCTCAATCTCTCGAACCGCCTGGTGCGGACCCGCATGCCGGGTGGTGTGGCAGGGGTGCGATCACATCGAGCGCCCCCTATGCCGATTTCAGTCAGCCCACGCCCCTTGTGTATGGCCGATGCACGTGCAAGTTTCCCCTGCAGAGATCGGGAGGGCACCATGCAGACAGTCACACTTCTTGCGTTCGCAGTCGTTTCCTTCGTGGGTATTGCCACGCCGGGGCCGACCGTACTCCTGGCAATGACCAACGGCTCCCGCTACGGTGTCAGGCGTGCCGCTGCCGGCATGGTTGGAGCGGTGCTCTCGGATTTTGTCCTGATCGGCGCCGTTGCGATCGGTCTCGGGGCACTGCTCGCGGCTTCCGAATTCTGGTTCTCGGCCCTGAAGTACGTTGGGGCAGCCTATCTGGCGTTTCTCGGGATCATGATGCTCTGGTCGAAAGGCACGATCGATGCGGCGTTGAGGCAGGGGGCGGCGGATGCGGGCGGGACGCCGGTTTCGATCGCGTTGAAGAGCTTCATGGTCGCAGTCACCAATCCGAAGGGCTACCTCTTCTTTTCGGCCTTCCTACCGCAGTTCATCGATCCGACCGGCCTGCAGGCAACGCAGTATGGCGTGCTGGCACTGGTGTTCGCCTCCCTCGATTTCATCATCATGCTGGCCTATGCCGTGTTCGGCGTGCAGGCCGTCCGATTCCTCACGACGAACGGCGCGTTGTGGCTTGAGCGCGCCTGCGGCTGCGCGCTGTTGGCGTTGGCCGGTTCGCTTGCGCTCTATCGTCGGGCGGCGGCCTGATTTAGGGCAGTGATACGTGTCCGACACGATAGATCTGGCCTGAACCTGCAATGAGCGGCGCCGATCGGCGCAAGCTGAAGCGCACCAGCGTCCAGTTGGTCGGCTCGAAGGCCGAAACCGAGGCCAGGACGTCGGCCTGTCGTGCTTCTCGTTGCGCCTGCCTGACCTCCACGTCTCTGATCTCGGCGAGCGCGGAATAGGGCTCGATGGCGACTATCTCTGTGGTAACGAATTTTGCCTCTGCAATCGCGGAGGCGGTTTCCGCGTGCCATGCGATCCAGGTCTTCACGCGAGGCCAGCCGAAGGACTGCATCAGTCCCTCGAAGCCGGTGCCGGTAAGAAAGTCGCTGGCGCGCTCAGGCTGCTGCCAGAGATAGAAGGGCGCATAGAGGTTTTCGCGGGATCCGAACTCGCCTCTGCGGGCACTGAGGTAGGCCTTGAAGCCGAGACCGGGAAATCCGTCCAGCATCGGTCCCTTGTCGCGGATGCGCCGGTCGATGATCGACATGTCGTAATCGGCCGGAAGGGTGAAGCTGTACTGCATCGCCATCATGAGAGGATCTCCACCGGCTCAAGCCAGTCGACGTTGCGGCCGGCTTCGGTTGCCTGAATACTGAGATAGCTGAACGGGCTGTCGTGTCCGGCGCCGTGCCAATGCTTCTCGCCGGCGGCGAACCAGACAGCATCTCCGACCAGCAATTCGTCGACTGCCCCACCTTCGCGTTGCGCCAGACCCTTGCCTGATAGAACATAGAGCAGCTGCCCGCGCGGATGCCTGTGCCAGCGTGTGATCGTGCCCGGATCGAGCGTCGCCCGCATCGCCGTGTTCTCGCCGTCGGCTGTTCCTTCCAGCAGCATCTCCACCCAGAAGGGTGCGGTGGCAATATCAACGGGCGAGCGGACGGCATTGCCCGGACGCTGGATCGTCATACGTTCAGGGTTGCCCATCATGCCGCACTCCCGAAGGCGCGGGCTTCCCAGCCGGGTTCGCTCATCTGCGCCTTTCCGTCGCCGAACGACCATTCATCCGGTGATGTGGTGGTGACGACGATCATGATGTCTTCCGGCCGGATTCCCGGCGATTGTCCGAGAAGCTCGGTGGCCCGCTTGAAAAAGGCCTGGCGGGTCTCGGTCGAGCGCGGCTTTCCGGCGGTGATGGCGAAAAGCACGAAGTCGTCGGAACGCGGTCCGGCAAGATAGTTGCGGTCGAAGATCAGTTCGCCCGGTTCATGCTGGTGGATGATCTGGAAACGATCGGCGGGCGGCACGTTGAACGTCTCGACCATGGCGCGATGAATGCTGTCCGCAACAGCGCGCAAATACTCCGGCGACTTGCCGCGCAGTAGAGAGATACGAACAAAAGGCATGGCGAGTTCCTTTGAGTGAATTCTTGACAGGAGAAGCATCGCACGCCACGATAATGCTGAAAATCAGAATTGTTTGAACATACGATTCACAAAAACGGGACGAAAGTGATGCGACGGACGATCTTCGATCTCGATGTTCTCAGAACCTTTGCGACCGGAATGGAGCTCGGCAACTTCGCGCGAGCGGCTGACCGGCTCGGCCGCTCGACCTCGGCGGTCAGCGCTCAGTTGAAGAAGCTCGAGGAGCAGGCGGGCACGCCGATCTTCCGCAAGGCGGGGCGCGGCCTTGCGCTCACCGATGCCGGCGAGACGATGCTGGCCTATGCGCGGCGGCTGCTGGAACTCAACGACGAAGCGGCTGCAGCGGTAAAGAGCATCGAGCTCGAAGGCTGGGTGAGGCTCGGATTGCAGGAGGATTTCGGCGAGGTCTTGTTGCCCGACGTGCTCGGCCGTTTTGCGCGCGCGCATCCGAAGGTCCGCATCGAGGCGCGCGTGGTGCGCAATGTCGAATTGATCGAGCGCGTCACATCAGGAAAGCTCGATCTGGCACTCGCGTGGAGCGATGGCACGCTGACGCCGCATTGCGAGCAGATCGCCGAAGTCCCGATGCGTTGGATCGGGCCGGCGGAAGCAGCTGTTGACTGGAGCCTCGGCGGCGGCGAGCCGATGCCGCTCGCCTCGCTGGAAGCCCCGTGCCTGTTGCGCTCCGCGGCGACCAAGGCGCTCGACGCGGCGGGCATTCCGTGGCGGCTTGCCTTCGTCAGTCCGAGCCTCGGCGGATTGTGGGCGGCGACGGCCGCTGGGCTCGGCATTACCATCCGCACACCGATCGGGCTGCCGCGAAAGGTCAAGCCGCTTGTTGCAGACGCAGCCGGCTTGCCGGAGCTTTCCTCGCTCGGTCTCGTCCTGCATCGCGCCGAGGCGGAGCCTGGGCCGGCGACGGCGCGGCTTGCGTCCATCATGTTGCAATCGGTGCGGGAGGCCGTCGCTGATGTCGTGCCGCAGGCGGTCCGCCCGGCGGCGAGAGCCTATGCCTGATATTCGCGCTGCGCGTTGCGGCGGATCGCTTGCGGTGGCTGGCCGAAAGCGCGCAGGAATGCGCGTCGCATCCTCTCACGATCCGCGAAGCCTGTCTCCGTGGCAACGACGTCGATCGGATGCCGGCCCTGTTCCATCATCAGCCGGGCCGCCTCGAGGCGCAGGTTCTCCACCGCTTTTGCGGGCGATTGCCCTGTCTCGGCGCGGAAGGTCCGACTGAACTGGCGGGGGCTGAGCGCCGCTGCTTCTGCCAGTTCTTCGACGGATAGCGTGTTCTTCAGGTTGCTGCGCGCATGGGCCAGCGCCTTCTGGATCCTGTCCGATTTGGGTTCCAGTTCCAACAGCGCGGAAAACTGCGACTGGCCACCGGCCCGGCGGTGGTAGACGACGAGCTTGCGGGCAACGGCGCGGGCGATGTCGGCGCCGTGATCCTTCTCAACCATGGCAAGTGCCAGATCGACCCCGGCTGTCATGCCCGCCGAGCTCCAGACAGAGCCGTCGATGATGAAGATGCGATCCTCCTCGAGCCTGACCTTGGGGTAGCGCGATTGCAGCTCTCGAGCGAGCAGCCAATGCGTCGTGGAGCGCCGGCCGTCCAGCACACCCGCGTCGGCAAGCAGAAATGCACCGGTGCAGATCGAGGCGACGCGGCGGGAGGCGGCAAGCGCGTTGCGGATGAATTCGCCTTCTCCTGGGGTCGGCAGCTTGATGCCGACGGCGCCCGACACCAGCAGCGTATCGAAAGCGGGATCGTCGAACCGCGTCGTCTCCATCGTGACACCGAAGGAGCCGCGCACCGGCCCACCGGTCTCGGAGAGATAGGCGATGTCGTAGACCTGTTCGCCGAGTTCGAGGTTGGTGAACTCGAAGGCGGAGATGGCGGCGAGGCTCATCATCTGAAAGCCGGGAAAGAGCAGGACGGCAATGCGCTGCATGGTTCGAAACTCCGTTTGTCCTAAAAGGTTGTTTATATGACATTCAAGACATTGGCAATCAGGCGTAAGACTCTCCTCAGGCCAACAGCAGGCGCTGTTGCCCAACACGGAGAACGACAATGACCGAGCAGCACAAAGGAACCGCACTCGTTACGGGCGCATCATCGGGGATCGGCGCCATCTACGCCCACCGGCTCGCAAAGCGGGGCTACGATCTCATTCTAGTCGCGCGCAATGCCGAGCGCCTTTCCGAGCTTGCGACCAAGTTGACCCGGGAGACGGGCAGGACGGTTGAAACGGTGCCTGCTGATCTCGGCAACAAGGCTGATCTGGCGCGTGTCGAGGCGGTGTTGAAGAACGACCGCAGCATCACCCTTCTGGTCAACAATGCCGGCGTCGGCGGCACCGCGCCGCTGCTGGCCTCCGATGTCGACAAGATGCAGGCGATGGTCGATCTCAACGTTACAGCGCTGATGCGGCTGACCTACGCAGCCGTGCCCGGTTTCACGGCCCGCGGCGGCGGCTCGATCATCAACATTGCGTCGATCGTGGCGATCGCGCCTGAAGTTCTGAATGGGGTCTATGGGGCAAGCAAAGCGTTCGTTCTTGCTTTCAGCCAATCGCTGAAGCACGAGCTGGCGGATAAGAATATCCGCGTTCAGGCGGTGCTGCCGGGGGCGACGGCGACCGAATTCTGGGGCATTGCCGGTACGCCGGTCGAACACCTGCCGACCGAGATCGTCATGCAGGCGGAAGACATGGTGGATGCGTCTCTTTCCGGCTTTGACCAAGGTGAATTCGCGACGATCCCGGCGCTCGAGGATGCCGGATTGCTGAAGGCCTACGAGGATGCACGCCAGGCGCTGATGCCGAACCTGTCACGGTCGGCACCCGCGACGCGCTACAAGGCTGCGTAGCGTAAGAGACGGGGTGGGCAGGCTTGTTCTGCCTCTACCCGTGCCGGGCCAGTGCGCCGGCGAAGATATCGGCGTCGACGTTGCCTCCCGAGGTGACGACGACGACGTTGTCTTCCTCCATCTCATCGCCGTGGAACAGCGCTGCGGCAAGGGCGACCGCGCCGCCCGGTTCGACGACAATCTTCAGCCGCACAAAGGCTATCACCATGGCGCGAAGCGCCTCCTCGTCTGTCACGACGATACCGGGGCCGGCAAGGCGCTGCAGGATCGGGAAGGTGATATTGCCGGGCTGTGGGGTAATGATCGCATCGCAGATGGAGCCGGTCATCGCCGCGTTGCGCTCGATCTTGCCTGAGGCCAGCGACCGTGTCGTATCGTCGAAGCCTTCAGGCTCGCAGGGACGCACGCGGAACGCAGGCGCGCTAGCCTCGAGCGCAAGCGCGATCCCCGACGTCAGGCCGCCGCCGCCGCAGGGCACCAGCACCTCGGCAGCCTTGATGCCTTCCTCTTCCGCCTGTTCGGCGATCTCGAGACCCGTCGTGCCCTGGCCGGCGATCACCTGGGGCTCGTCGAACGGCTTGATCAGGGTCAGCTTGCGTTCGCCCGAAAGCTTGGCGCCGATGGCGTCGCGATCCTGTGTGGCGCGGTCGTAGAGCACGACTTCGGCGCCGAGGGCGCGGGTGTTGGCAATCTTCAGTTTCGGGGCGTCCGACGGCATGATGATCACCGAAGGCACGCCATGAAGCTTGGCGGCGAGCGCCACACCCTGCGAGTGATTGCCTGACGAGAAAGCGATGACACCGTGCGCGCGTACGGCCGAATCGAGTGCGGAAACGGCGGACCAGCCTCCGCGGAATTTGAAGGAGCCGGTATGTTGGAGGCACTCGGCCTTCACGAACACCCGCCGTCCGGCAAGCTCGTCGATGAAGGGAGAGGAGAGAAGGGGTGTGCGGCGCGCATGTCCGCGCAGACGGGCGCGGGCGGCAACGATCATTTCAATGCTGGTCATGGAGACTCTTTCGAATGACGGTACGCCCCTGCATAAGGCTACACGTGATGCTTGTGAACGACGACTTTGTCACCGTGACACGAAAAGCGCCATACTACGCGCCAGCATCAATGGCGACTACCTCCGCGCTCGCATCCGACAATCAGTATCCGCCGGCGGAGCCCTCGGAGGCGCGGCTGTCCATCGCGCCGTTGTAGCGTGCGCCGCCACCCTTCTCGATATCGGCGAGGCTCTTTCCGCCGACAAGGATGCCGGCGGCCTGCCCCCATTGCGGCGGGCCGCTGCCGTCATCCAGTGTATGGCCCATGGCGATCAGCGCCCGGATCGTATCAGGCGAGAGCGTGTAGGGCTCGAGATAGATCTTGTCCGGCTGCCATTGGTGGTGAATGCGTGGGGCGTTGACCGCCTGGCTGATGTCCATGCCGAAATCGATGACGTTGAGGATCGCCTCGAGGGTGATGGTGATGATGCGCGATCCGCCGGGGCTGCCGATGACCATGAAGGGCTTGCCGTCCTTGGTCACGATCGTCGGGCTCATCGAGGAGAGCGGCGTCTTCTTCGGCGCAATCGCATTGGCCTCGCCCTGAACGAGACCGTAGAGGTTCGGAACGCCAGGCTTCGAGGTGAAGTCGTCCATCTCGTTGTTGAGCAGGATGCCGGTGCCGGGCGCGACAACGCCAGCGCCGAAGGAACCATTCAGCGTATAGGTGACCGCGACGGCATTTCCTTCATCGTCGATGATGGAATAATGCGTGGTCTCGACGCTTTCCTTGGCTCCGAGCGGCTTCAGGTCGGCCGACGTGCCGGATTTATAGGGATCGATCTTGGCGCGGATCGCCTTGGCGTAGCTCTTGTCGAGCATTGTCGACATCGGGTTCTCCACGAAGTCGGGATCGCCGAGGGCAGCGTTGCGGTCGACATAGGCATGGCGCATCGCCTCTACCATCAGGTGAACCGTCTCAGCAGAACCGTAGCCGAGGAAGGAGAGCGGGTAATCCTCGAGCACGTTGAGGATTTCGCAGATGATGACGCCACCGGAGGAGGGGGGAGGCGAGGAGATGATGTTATAACCGCGGTAGCTGCATTCGACGGGCTTCAGTTCACGCACCGCGTACTGCTCGAAATCCTCCTTGGCGAGAATGCCGCCCTTCGCCTGGCTCGCCTTGGTGATCGCGTCGGCCGGCATGCCCTTATAGAAAGCGTCGGGCCCTTTGTCGGCGATGCTGGAAAGAACGGCGGCGAGGTCGGGTTGCACCAGTTTTTCGCCTGCGGCGTATGGCTTTCCTTCTGCTTTCAGGAAGATCTTTGCAGCGGCTTCATCCTTCGCAAGCCTCTTGGCGCTGCCGGAAATGTTGGCCACGTCGCCTTGTTCCAGCGTGAAGCCTTCCTTGGCGTAGCGAATGGCCGGCGCCAGCAGATCCTGTCGCGACTTCGTGCCGTATTTTTCTCGCGCCGTCTCGAAGCCCATCACGGATCCGGGCACGCCGACGGCGAGATAGCCGTCGAGGCTGGCGCGGGGAACGATATCGCCCTTCGCATCGAGATACATCGTCTTGGTGGCTGCGAGCGGCGCGCGCTCGCGGAAATCGAGAAATGTCGTCTTCCCGTCCTTCAGCCGGATCGTCATGAAACCGCCGCCGCCGATGTTGCCGGCCGTCGGATAGACGACCGCGAGGGCGTAGCCAACCGCAACCGCGGCATCGACGGCATTGCCGCCGTTCTTCAGGACACCGACGCCGACATCGGTCGCCAGATGCTGTGCGGTCACCACCATGCCATGTTCGGCTTCAACGGGCGCGGGCGAGGCGGCGAACGCCGACGGTGCAAGTGAGAGCGACAGTGCGGCGGCAACCGCGAATATTCTGATGTTGGGCTGATCCATGACTTCCCTCAAAGCATGACGGTGCGATGGATATGGGACGCAACGAGCGCTCGGCAATGCACTGCGCTCAGCAGTGGTGTGTTCCGTTACTGAAAGGTTAGTTTTCGGTTGCGACGGGCCCGGACAGGCTGGCTGGATCGCCGAAGGGCGCGGCAATGTCTGGCGGCCGCGCGGGCTTTTGGTGCACCAAGCGGTGCTCGGCCTGGCGGGCGGCGGCCTGGAGGTCGCGAGCGGCGCCGCCGATCTTCTCCATGGCGGCAATGGCGACGTCGGTGACCATATAGTCCGGCTTGTGGCCGAGGCCCTGTATCTTCACTAGTTCGGAGCCGGCGATATCACGGGCCAGCCCCTGCGAATGAATGTGTTCCCAGACGATGGCATCGCTGTCACCGGTGATGATGACAGCAGGTGCGGTGATCCTGGAATATTGCGGAGAATGCGCCTTGAGGTAAGCCAGCAGGCGGGTGCAGTCGATGGCGTTGTTGTAGAAGGCGCGCGGACGCAGCGCCAAGGTGGGGCCTGTCTTCGCGATATAGTCTTCCGGGCGCGGATTGGGACGGAAGACGTTCATCGTCGCCTGCTCCAGCCGTCGCAAACCTAGCGGCACGACAATGGCGTGGGTAAAGAGCCAGCCGAGCATGGGCATTGCAGCCAGGCGATAATACCAATCGATGCCGCCCGGCCAGGGATGAGTCGCGGGGGCGAGAAAGAGCAGGCCTTCCGTCTTGTCGGGATGGCGCACGCCGAAGGCGGCCGCGATGGCGCCGCCGAAGGAGTGGCCAACGATGATAGCCCGTTTGATTCCCCGCTTCTCCATCAGCGTTGCGATCGCGTCCGCCTGTCCGGACGGCAGGGCATTCTCGGGGCGGCCGCGTTCCGAGTAGCCATGACCCGGCCGGTCGACGAACAGCATCTCGGCACGGCCCTCTAGCGATCCCAGGAAGGCGCCGACTTGATCGAGCAGATTGCCGCCTGCTCCGTGGATAAAGACCAGCGGCGGTAGATCGGCGGTTTCGGGACGTGGAACATGGACGGCATTCAGCTGGTAACCGCCGATATCGGTAAGTTCGCCAATATTGGGATAATTGGCCTCGAACTGCCGTTCCATGTAGATGGAGTAGCCAACAGCGGCGGCAACAGAGGCAATGAAAGCGGAAGCTTCGGCAAGCATGGCAATATCTGCTGAAATCACGTAACCAAGGCTAAGATTGGGCTGCGCGCGCCGCCGTCAAGATCAGGTGCGGCTGCCGGCCAGCTTTTCGGAGAGTGTATTCATCTGCTCCTGGGCGCTTCGATTGGCAGGATAGATCGCCAGGAAACGTTCCCAGGCTTTCAGGGCCAGCGCGTCGTTGCCCGTTTCCATTAGAATGGCGGCCATGCCGGAGAGCGCGCCGAAGTGGCGGGGCTCGATGTCAAGCACGCGCTCGATGTCGGACATGGACTTGCGATAGTTGTCATTGGCGTAGTTGAGCGTCGCCCGGCGATTCCAGCTCTCTGCGTAATCCGGCTTGAGGGCGATCGCCTGATCGAGGAAGTCGAGGGCGGCGGCGGTGCGCTTCTCCTGGATCGCCTTGTCGGCCCACTGCATCAGGAGATTAACGGTCGCGCTGCCCGAGTCGTTCCACTCGGTACGGATTTCATCGGCGATACCGCTTGCTTTGTCAGGGTCGCGCTCGCGCTTCAGCTGTTCGAAGAGCTGATTCACATGCTGCTTGGGTGAGAGGTTTGCGTCCGGCTGCTCGACGATGACATCCTTGTCCGCAGCTGCGGCAGGGAAAACAGGAGCGAACAAGAAAAGGGACAGCGGCAACGCCGCGCAGGTCATAGCAAAAAAACGCATGGCGGACATAGTAGCCCGCCATCGCTGAAGATCAAAGCAATTTGATTTGATTGCAGAAGCAATCCCCGGACGGCGGGCGCAGAATGCCACGAAGCCGTACAGGCGCGCTATATCAGCCCTGACGAGCCTTGTAGCGCGGATTCAGCTTGTTGATGATGTAGATGCGGCCCTTGCGGCGAACCAGGCGGTTGTCACGATGACGAGCCTTGAGCGACTTGAGCGAATTCTTGATCTTCATTGTTTTGATCCGCGATGTTTGAGGGGGAATTCACATTCGCCCGTATCTATTACATTCAAAAGCGCGCTCAGGGCGCGCTCTTCAGGTTGGGCGTGCAGATAACCCGACGGTTCCGCTGTGTCAACCACATGACGGTGTTTTTCCCGGGGCCGAAGCGGCTTTTGTCAGGGAAAAACCGGCAATTTTGCGGTCAACGTGGTGACGTGGCCCATCTTGCGGCCGGGGCGGGATTCCGTCTTGCCGTAGAGGTGGACCAGCGTGTCGGGTCGCTGCAGCCAGTCGGGCAGGGCCAGAATATCGTCACCGATCAGGTTCTGCATGACGCAGTCCGAGTGGCGGTCGGCATTGCCGAGCGGCATGCCGGCGACGGCACGGATATGCTGCTCGAATTGCGAGACAACGCAAGCGGCTTCCGTCCAGTGACCGGAGTTGTGGACACGGGGCGCCATTTCATTGGCGATCAGGCTGCCGTCCGCGAGCACGAAGAATTCGATGCCGATGACACCGAGATAGCCGAGCGCCGCCAGGATCTTCTCGGCGGCTTCGCTGGCGGCGGCTGCCGTTTCCGCAGCGATGGACGCGGGTATGGTCGACGTGTGCAGGATGCCATTGCGGTGAATGTTTTCGGCTGGGTCGTAGCAGGCGACGGTGCCGTCGGCCGCGCGCGCCGCGATGATCGAGATCTCGCGCTCGAAGGCAACGAAGCTCTCGAGAATGAGCGGCACGTTGCCGAGTGCTGCAAAGGTGCCATCCGGCGCATCGGCTGCGGAGCGGAATACTCTCTGTCCCTTGCCGTCATAGCCGAGGCGGCGGGTCTTGAGAACGCCGCGTCCGCCGAAGTCCTTCAGGGCCGCTTCGAGATCGGCTTGGCTGTCGACCGCGTGGAAGCCCGCCGTCGGGATGCCGCATCCATTGATGAAGCGCTTTTCGACCAGCCGATCCTGTGCGGCCTCGAGAGCCTTCGGCGGTGGATAGACCGGGACCTTGCTTGCAAGGGTTTCGGCGGCGGTTACCGGGACATTCTCGAACTCATAGGTAACGACGTCGCAAGCCTTCGCAAGTTCGGCCAGCGCTGCAGGATCGTCGTAGGCGGCGACGATCTGTCCGTTGGCGACCTGCGCTGCTGGACAGTCGGCCTGCGGTTCCAGGACGACGGTGCGGAAGTTCAGTCGTGCAGCGGCCATGGCAAGCATGCGGCCGAGCTGGCCGCCGCCAATGATGCCGATCGTTCTTACTGTCATAGGTCGTCCATCGGATATTCGGCTACCGCGGCGCTCTGGCGCTCGCGCCATTCGTCGAGCCGGTCGGCAATCTCTTCGTCCGACAATGCCAGTACGGCTGCTGCCAGAAGAGCAGCGTTGATCGCACCCGCCTTGCCGATGGCAAGCGTGCCGACCGGGATGCCGCCCGGCATCTGGACGATGGAAAGAAGACTGTCCTGACCTGACAGTGCCTTGGATTGGACCGGGACGCCGAAAACTGGCAGCGGCGTCATGGCTGCGGCCATGCCGGGAAGGTGGGCCGCGCCGCCGGCGCCAGCAATGATCACCTTGAAGCCTTCATCGCGGGCGGACTTTGCGAAGTTCACCAGGCGATCCGGTGTGCGGTGGGCCGATATTATGCGCGCATCATAGGGAATTTCGAGCGCCTCCAGCGTGTCGGCGGCGTTCTTCATGGTCTCCCAATCGGACTGGCTTCCCATGATGATGGCAACGGATGGTCTGTCTGTCATCGTCACGGCGTTCCCTTCAGGCGATGATGTCAGGGATGATCTGGTCTTCCAGCTTGGACAGCTTGTCCTTGATGACCAGTTTCTTCTTCTTCATGCGCTGGATGCGCAATGCGTCGCATCCAGTGGCAATCATGGCGTTGATGGCGGCGTCGTAATCCTCGTGCTCCTGGCGCAGTCTTGCGACCATGAGCCTGATTTCCGCCTGTTCCTGATCGGCCATTTTGCATTCCCCATAACCGTCTTCGGACATCGTCCGTTCTGCCGATAATTTCCGCAAGCTCCTATCACCAATTGGAGGTAACGGCTAGCGGCTGTTCGTCATGATTTTGCCACGTGTTCTCCTTGCTTTCACCTTCGACAAGGCTTCAAAAATATGTCACAGTCGAAGGGTTGACGCCTTGGATCTCCGGCGGTGTTGGCCGGGGAGAGGTAAGAGGAAGGAAGGGTCAAATGACTGTTCAAGCTCATCTTGAGTCACTCCAGAAAAAGCATGTTGCTCTCGAGGAGGAGTTGCATTCGCTTATGACATCCCCCTCCCGAAACGATAATGAAGTAGCTGAGTGCAAACGCAGAAAATTGCGGATCAAGGACGAGATTGAGCGCCTTAAATCATCCTTCCATTGAGTAGGATGCAATAAATCAACGAACGCGGCCCTAGGCGAGGAGGGCAAAACTCCAATTTCACCAAAAGCTTAGACCAGTTCGTGCTCGACAGGCGGTTATGGCGCCGGCTCCGACGGAAAGTCGCGAGCCGGCGTCCTTCGTTTGAGCGGTCGGGCTAGGCCCAGAACTGATCGAGCCAGAGATTGAGCCTGTCGAAGCCGCGATTGTTGACCGCATAAATGCGTCGGGTGCCTTCTGCGGTCACCGAAACCAGATTGCAGTCCAGCAGCGCCTTGAGGTGCTGGGAGACGGCGGGGCGGCTGATCGGCAACCCCTCGGCAAGTTCGCTCACGGTCTTCGGCGCGCGTCGCAACTCCTCCAGCAGGAAGCGCCGGTGAGGGTCGGCTATCGCGGTGAAGGGATCCACGTTCGACATAGCGAAAACGCTACGTCAAACGGCGCAATCGGGCAAGGAAATTGTGCGACGCAACGAAACCCAAAATTGTCAGAAACCCAAGCCTTCCTTCGCGATCAGGACGGCGGCAATGAGCGCCATGGCGTACATGAAAGGGTAGAAGATCGCGGGCTTCATCCGGCGCACGCACCAGGCGCCGGCAATCGTCGCAAGCGGCGCGAACGGCAGCAGCGTGGCCGATGTGGAGAGGTTCTGCGTGTCGAGCTGGCCGAGCGCGAAGTAGGGTATGAGCTTGACGGCGTTGAGAATTGCGAAGAAGCGGACGCTGGTTCCCGTATACTCCCGTGGCTGCATCTGCAGCGGCAAGGCATAGATCTGGAACGGTGCTCCGCCGGCATGAGCGACGAAGCTGCCATAGCCGGACAGGCTTCCCCACGTCGTCGCAAGCAGCGGCCGTTGGGCTCGAGGTGGCGTATGCTTTCCGGCTGCCGGGCCGAAGTTGTTCCAGAAGTAACGAAGGCAAAAGAGGATGGTGACCGCGCCGATGACGACGCGAAGCGCACTGCCTGGAACGAGCGCCGAAGTCGCCCAGCCGAGCCCGATGCCGAACAATGCGCCCGGCAGCATGATCTTCAGCGTTGTCCAGTCGCCGTGTCCGCGCCAGATCACGAGCGAGATCATGTCCATGAAAACGAGGATCGGGAGCAGGATCGCGGCGGCCTGAACGGGCGAGACGACGAGAGCGAGAAACGGCAATCCGATCAGCGACAAGGCATCACCCATGCCGCCTTTCGCCAATCCGACGAGGATGACAGCAGGAACGGCGGCGTAGTAAAATGACAAGTCCATCGGCATGCTTTTGAAATCCTCCACTTGCCAGTCCCGTCTAACGGAACTACTCACACGAGACGAGTGCAGATAGGCCGCAAAACGACCTGTCCTGCTGTAAATGGAAAGAGTTCATGACCGAACCGGAAAACCGCTGCCGCCTAGTTCTGATCGCGCCCGACATTGCCGATGTCGACGAGCAGGCGAAGATCGTCGGCGACGCCTTGAAGGGCGGTGATGTCGCCTCGGTGATCGTACCGCAATACAGCCTCAATGACGGCGAGTTCCAGAAGCACGCCGAGAAGCTGGTTCCCATCATTCAGGAGTCAGGTGCGGCCGCACTGCTAGCGGGCGACAGCCGCGTCGTCGGGCGCAGCAAGGCGGATGGCCTGCATCTAACCGGTCCGGCGAGCGAAATTTCCGAAGCGATCGACAAGTATGCCGACAAGCTGATCGTCGGCGGCGGCAATGCCGCTGATCGCCACCATGCGCTTGAGATCGGCGAGGAGCGACCGGACTACATCTTCTTCGGCAAGCTCGACGGCGACATCAAGCCGGAGGCGCACCCCAAGAACCTCGCGCTCGGCGAGTGGTGGGCTTCGATGATCGAGATCCCGTGCATCGTGATGGGCGGTACGGATCCAGCTTCCGCACTGGCCGTTGCCGAAACCGGCGCGGAGTTCGTCGCGCTGCGGCTGGCGGTTTTCGCGGACGCCGGGCTTGCGCCGTCCATCGTCGCCGAGATCAATGCGCTCTTGGACGAAAAAGCGCCACGGTTTGAGGATTGATATCGCGCTCATGCCGATCCTAGCCCGTCATCTGCGCCTGTCCGCTGCCTTTACTGTCGCCATTTTGGTGGGATTTACCCATGGCGCTTCGGCCCAGGTTGTCGACAATGTCGTGACACGGCCACTGGCGACCGCCCCAGAGTCGCTCAAAGCCGGGCGGCCGCAGACCGATGGCACGGGACCCTCGACGGGCGTTGGCGTTTTCGACCGCATGGGTGCGAAGTTGCCGGACCTGCCGCCGGAAAAGGATTATAAGGGCGTTGTCGATGAGGCCTACGGCGCCTATCAGCGCGGCTACTATCTGACGGCGATGGAAAAGGCTCTGGCCCGGGCACAACTCGGCGATCCGGCAGCGCAGACGCTTATGGGTGAGCTTCTGGCGGACGGGCTGGGCGTCAAACGCGACATGAAGAACGCGGCCTTCTGGTACAGCAAGGGTGCGGAAGGCGGCGACGCTGCAGCAATGTTCAAATACGCGCTGATGCTGATCGAGGGCCGGTACGTCAAGCGCGACAAGGCCAAGGCCGACGAATACATGCACAAGGCGGCCGATGGCGGAAATGCTTCGGCGCAATTCAACTGGGGCCAGATCCTCACGACCGACAATCCCGGCGACAAGGGATTGAAGCTTGCCCTGCCTTATTATGAGAAGTCTGCCGAACAGGGCATCGCCGACGCGCAGTATGCGGTGGCGGAGATTTACGCCTCGCTGCCCGACTTGCCGGAGGAAAAGAAGCAGCTGGCGCGCGAATGGATGGCACGTGCTGCGCATGCCGGCTTCGACACCGCCCAAGTCGATCTTGGCATCTGGCTGGTCAACGGTCAAAACGGCCCGCGCGATTTCGTCAAGGGTTTCCAGTGGCTGAGGCTTGCCGCCAATCGTGGCAACGTCGTTGCGCAGAACAAGCTCGCGCACCTCTATATCAACGCGCTTGGAACCAAGCCGGATCCTGTCGAGGCCGCGAAATGGTATGTCCTGTCGCGCCGCGCTGGTCTGCCCGACCCGGAACTTGAAGACTTCTATCTCGGCATCGAGGACGACCAGCAGAAGGCGGCCATCGATGCTGCCAACAAATTCCGCCGGCTTCAGTGATTTAACCCCTGA
Organism: Rhizobium sp. 10N414; assembly: GCF_056394785.1. NCBI lineage: Bacteria > Pseudomonadati > Pseudomonadota > Alphaproteobacteria > Hyphomicrobiales > Rhizobiaceae > Rhizobium > Rhizobium sp. 10N414. The sequence continues at coordinate 15,623 of NZ_JBFTIN010000019.1, forward strand.
AAGGCTCTGAACGGACCGGCGGCTCGTGCCGCCGGCTTTCTGTCTCAGGCGAGATAGCCGCCGTCGATCGTCAGGCTGGCGCCGGTGATGAAGGACGCTTCTGAACTTGCGAGATAGGCCGCAAGGCTTGCAATCTCGCGGTCTTTTCCCATGCGACCGAGGGCAATCAACCCCTTCAACATCTCATTGGCATGCGGATCGGTATTCATGTCCGTCTCGGTAGGCCCGGGCTGGATCGTGTTGACGGTAATGCCGCGCGGGCCGAGATCGCGCGCGAGGCCGCGCATCATCGCAGCGACTGCGCCCTTGGTCATGCTGTAGACAGCGGACGTCGGAAAGCCGCTGCGTTCCGCGGTCACGCTGCCGATGGTGATGATCCGACCGCCTTCATGCATATGTTTCGCTGCGGCCTGCGTGCCGGCAAAGACGGCCCGCACATTGACGGCGAACATGCGGTCGAAGTCCTCCAGAGGGAAGGTTTCCAAGCTATTCAACAACAGGATTCCTGCGTTGTTGACGAGAATGTCGATGGAGCCAAAGTGATCGGCAGCCTTGTCGATGGCTCGCTGCAGTGCTGCGGCATCCGCGCTGTCGGCTTGAATGGCAAGTGCCCTGCCGTCCTTCAACTCGATCTCAGCTTTGATTGCTTCAGCTTTCTCCTTGGAATTGGCAAAGGTGAAGGCGATTGTGGCGCCATCCATCGCCAGCCTGCGAACGATCGCCGCGCCGATGCCGCGTGAGCCGCCGGTCACGATTGCGACCTTTCCTTCAAGTGGTTTCGTCATTTTCATTTCTCCTTATTGGACTGTTTAATCTAGAATAGGGTGCGGAAAATCAGCGCTCTTCGATTGGGCTGTTATCGAAGGCTGCGGATTGCGAGACTGGCGATGGTGCGCAGGGTTTCGGGGCTTGCGCCGTTGCGGGCGCTGACTTTCATGCCGGATAGGGTGGCACCGAGAAACTGGGTGGCGGTTTCGGGATCGATTTCCGCCGATAGCTGGCCTTTCCTCTGGCCATCCTTCAGCAGCGTGAAGATTGCCTTGGCAAGCATTGCCGAGGCGCTGTCAGTCAAGGTCGCCACATCTGCGTCGGTGCGGCCAAACTCGCAAATCGCGCTGACGCCGAGGCAGCCCTTCGACGCCTCCGAGGCAGGTCGAGATGCGAAGGCGAACAGGGCAGCCTCCAGGGCATCAAGCGGTTGCGCGCCGTTTTGCATGTCCGCGATGATGCGCAGAATACTGTCGGTATTGTAACGCTTCAGAGCCTGGAGGTAGAGACTGCGCTTGTCGCCGAAGGTATCATACATGCTCTGCCGGCTGATCTTCATCGCCGCAAGCAGGGTGTCGGTGGAGCTGCCCTCATAGCCATGCTGGGAGAAGACGCCGATCGCAGCGTCGAGAGCATTGTCTTTGTCGAATTCCTTGTGCCTTGCCATGGACACGCAAATAGCAATTCCGGATCAATCTGTCCAGAAATATTTGAGTCGCATTTCTCCGTCGGCGTCGTGGTTCTACGGTCTCCTCTTGAAATTTTCCCGATTTTGTGGTCTTGAGGCCGCCAATCTTATCGAGCGCCGCCTTCTCCGGCGATCAGGGACCTTTCCCACCCTGACAGCGCATACCGTTTACCGCTCAAGGAAAAGTGCTCACATGGCTCGTTCAGCTCTCCTCAATGTCATGGTTCAGGCTGCCATCAAGGCAGGCAAGTCGCTGGGACGTGATTTCGGGGAAGTGCAGAACCTGCAGGTCTCGGTGAAAGGCCCGGGCGATTTCGTCTCGAATGCTGACCGCAAGGCCGAAAAGATCGTTAAGGACGAACTGCTGAAGGCCCGCCCGACCTATGGCTTCCTCGGCGAAGAGAGCGAGGAAATCAAGGGCACGGACGGAGCGCATCGCTGGATCGTCGATCCGCTCGACGGCACGACAAACTTCCTGCACGGCATCCCGATGTTTGCGGTATCGATCGCGCTCGAGCGCAACAATGAAATCGTGGCTGGTGTCGTCTTCAATCCTGCGACGGACGAACTCTACACCGCTGAACGCGGCGGCGGCGCCTTCCTGAACGATCGCCGTCTGCGTGTCGGCGCACGCCGCGTGCTGTCTGATTCCGTCATTGCCTGCGGCGTGCCGCACCTCGGCCGCGGAAACCACGGCAAGTTCCTCGTTGAACTCCGGCACGTCATGGGCGAAGTTGCCGGGATTCGTCGCATGGGCGCGGCGTCGCTCGATCTCGCCTATGTGGCTGCCGGTCGGTTTGATGGCTATTGGGAAACTGCGTTGTCGGCCTGGGATATCGCTGCGGGCATCCTGCTCATCCGCGAAGCCGGCGGCTACGTGTCCGATTGGGAAGGCGGCTCGTCCATTCTCGAGACGGGCTCGGTGGTTGCAGGCAACGAGTATATCCAAAAGGCATTGCTTGAAGTCGCCAAGCGCCCGATCCCGGCTCGGTAAATCGCTGTTGTAAAGGCACGGTTTTCGTTCCGCGCATACTTCAATTCGGCACAATGTTGCTCTAGTCTCCGGCTGAAATGAATCCGGAGGCTGCGGAACCTATGGAAAATGTGAATGTGGCTGAGTTCGGCTCGACCGAAAAAACCACGGGTAATTACAGCTATAAACTTTCCAGTCCGATGCCGTTTCTTTGGACGATGGTGCTGTTTCTGATTATCGTCGGGTTCATCGCAGCCATTCTTTTCCGGCAGACGCAGACCGCTTTCATGCACAATCCGGGCCTTAACGGTTTGATCCTCGGCGTATTGGCGGTCGGTATCATCCTCGTCTTCAGCCATGTGCTGTCGTTGCGCCCGGAAGTACGGTGGTTCAATTCGTTCCGCGCTGCAGGCAGCGCCGACAAGGTCGGCCGCAATCCGAAGCTGCTTGCTCCGATGCGGACTCTGATCGGCAGCCGCAGCGCTTCGGCGGGAATCTCGACGGCGGCGTTTCGCTCCATTCTCGATTCCATTGCCAACCGCCTCGATGAATCGCGCGACGTGTCGCGCTACCTGATCGGCCTCCTCGTCTTTCTCGGCCTGCTTGGTACGTTCTGGGGTCTTATCGGCACGATCGGTTCGATCAGCTCGGTTATTCAGACGCTCGACGCGGGTTCGAACGGTTCGACCGATGTTCTCGGAGCGCTGAAGGAGGGGCTTTCGATGCCGCTTTCGGGCATGGGCCAGGCATTCTCGTCGTCGCTGCTTGGCTTGTCAGGCTCGCTCATCTTGGGTTTCCTTGATCTGCAGGCAGGCCGTGCTCAGAACCGCTTCTACATGGAGCTGGAGAACTGGCTTTCGTCAGTGACCGACGTCGGCTCCGATGTGGCGATCCCGACCATCAATCCCAACTCGGCGGTCTCACCGGACGACGTTCGGGCGCTCTCCGAATATATGCGCCGGATCTCAGAGGAAGGCAGCGGCGGCACCCAGAGGTCGGTTGCGGCAATGGCAAATCTTGCCGAAGGCATTCAGGGCCTAGTCAAGAACATGCGCAATGAACAGCAGATGCTTCGCGACTGGATCGAGGCGCAGCAGGACGAGACGAAGGCGATGCGGCGCACGCTCGATCGCCTGGCTGAGAGGATCGGCTCGCAGGAAAAGCACGGCTCAGGCGAACGCTCTCAACGCATGCAGCAACCCGAAAAGACCGAGGGCAAGTAAGCCATGGCTCTTGCCCGCAATCGTCGCCCCCAACGCGCGGTGGACTACTGGCCAGGTTTCGTTGATGCACTATCGACACTGCTGATCTCCATCATGTTCGTGCTGACCGTCTTCGTGGTCGGACAATATATCCTGAGCCGTGAGATTACGGGCCGGGACGAGGTGTTGAATCGGCTGAACAGCCAGATCAACGAATTGACGCAGCTTCTCGCCCTGGAGAAGGGAAGCAAGCAGGACCTCGAGGATAGCGTCGCCAATCTGCAGGCCTCCCTAGCGTCCGCCGAGAGCGAAAGATCCCGCCTGAAGGCGCTCCTTGATGCTGGGTCGGGCGGACAAAGCGCTGCGGAAGCACGTGTCGGCAACCTGACGAAGGAACTCGACGAACAGAAGCAGATGAGTGACCGGGCGATGAGCCAGGTCGAGCTTCTCAACCAGCAGATCGCCGCCTTGCGCAGCCAGATCGCCGCTGTCGAAGCTGCTCTGCAGGCTTCCGAGCAGAAGGATCAGAGTTCGCAGGCGAAGATCGCCGATCTCGGACGGCGCCTGAACGTCGCTCTTGCGCAACGCGTGCAGGAGCTCAACCGCTACCGGTCAGACTTCTTCGGGCGCCTGCGCGAGATCCTGTCCGACCGCGAGAATATCAGGATTGTCGGCGACCGCTTCGTCTTCCAGTCGGAAGTGCTGTTTCCCTCGGGCAGTGCGGATCTCAATCCGGACGGGCAGGTCGAGATGGCAAAGCTTGCGACGGCGCTCCTCGACGTTGCCAAGGAAATTCCGCCTGAGATCAACTGGGTACTGCGTGTCGATGGGCATACGGACAATGTGCCGCTCGCGGGCACCGGACGATATGTCGATAACTGGCAGCTGTCGTCCGCGCGTGCGATCTCGGTCGTCAAGTTCCTGATTTCCCACGGCGTGCCGGCCGACCGTCTCGTCGCCGCCGGCTTCGGCGAGTTCCAGCCGATCGCACCAGGCGACACGCCCGAGGCGCGCGCAACCAACCGTCGTATCGAGCTCAAGCTGACCGAGAAGTAGGGTTACGCGACGCCCGACCGAACGTCGGTGAGGCGATCCATCAGGAAACAGCGCACCGCCGGGCTGTCGCTGAGGCCGATTGCCGAAAGGTAGGCGGCCTCTGCCGCCGGATAGTCTCCAACTTCCGTCAGCAAGTGCGCGCGAACGGCCCAATAGGGCTGGTAGGCTCTGATTTCCCTTGCGTCCATGGCGTCGAGAGACGCCAGCCCAGCTTTGGGTCCCTTCGTGCGACCGAGGACGGCGGCACGGCTGACGCGGGCGCCGATCGTCGGCTGCATCATCAGCAGCGCATCATACAAGATCACGAGAGCGTCCCAGTCCGTCAGGCCTGTCAGCCGGCGGGCGGCATGAACGGATTGAATGGCGGCCATGCACTGGAACGGACCGAAGCGGTTGGCGGCGCCGGCCTTGCGGAGCAGCGTGTCGGCTTCGGCGAGCATGATCGCATTCCAGCGATCCGTCGACTGCTTGTCGAGCGCGATGTACTCGCCCTCGGCATTGTGCCGCGCGGCACGTCGACCCTCGCAATAGAGCATCAGGGCAAGCAAACCGATCACCTCTGGCTCTTCGGGAAGCATTGAAAGCAGCGCCCGGCAGAGCCAGATGGCTTCGCTGGAAAGGCCACTGCAACCGCCATCGGCGCCATCGAGATTGTCCCAACCAAGCCCGTAGGCCGCGTAGATTGCGGAAAGAACGGCGGACAGACGCTCGGGCAGCGAGTGTCGATCGGGTATGGCAAACCCGATGCCGGTATCGCGAATGTTCGCCTTGGCCCGGACCAACCGCTGGCCCATGGCGGCAGGCGAAACCACGAAGGCCTGCGCGATTGCTTTTGCGTCGATGCCCAACACGACTTGCAGCATCAGCGGCGTGTGAATGCCTTTGTCGATTTGCGGATGAGTGCAGGCGAAAAGCAGCTTCAGGCGTTCGTCGGGCAACGCGTCTGTGGCCACTTCGTTCATCCTCGCCTCGGCCTCCTCGAAGGCCAGGACGATCGTTGGTCGCGCATTCTCGCGAACGGATCGATGGCGTGCAGCTCGCATGAGGTTGCGCCGCGCAGCGACCAGCACCCACGCCTCCGGCCTGTCGGGGATGYCGCGTTCCGGCCAGACCCGCAGAGCATCGACGAGCGCTTGTGACAACGCATCCTCGGCGGCCGGCAGATCGCGGGAGCGGGCCGCCAGGAAGGCGACCAGCTTGCCATAGGATTGACGCGCCACCCTTTCGGCGACGCGTTCGGCTTCGACCGTCATGTCCGCCTCACATCTGAAGGCGAGGGCGCACTTCGACCGAACCTTCTGCGGAGACCGGAACCCGGGTCGCCCATTCGAGCGCCGTATCGAAGTCCGGTACGTCGATCAGATAGAAGCCTCCCAACTGCTCCTTGCCCTCAGGGTATGGACCATCCTGCACGTCGTGGTCCTCGCCCTTGCGCCGCACCACCGTGCCGGTTTCGGGCGCGGTCAGGCCGGCGCCGCCGGTCATGATGCCGGCTTGGATCAGAGCCTGCGTGTAGGCGATCCAGCCGTCGCGGTAGGTGGGATCGGCGCGGCGGGCAAAATCCCGCGACGATTCGCGAACGATGAGCGCGTATTGCATGTGTATTCCTCCAGAATGGTTGTGTTGACCGGCGTGCAGGCATCTAAGAACCAAAAGCAGAAAGCTGCAACGCTTGGGGGATCGGCGGTAGACCGTTCCGAGAGAATGAGACTCGGCGTTGGCTCATTTCGACATCCGGCCAAAAAAATTTCACGGCGGAAAAGTGGCGTTGTCGCCGGGCGGGGCTCCGCGTAGGCTCGTGTCGTTTGGGGGAGAATGCTTTGATTGAATGTGATGTGCTGGTCATCGGCGCAGGACTTGCCGGGCTTGTGGCGGCGGCGGAGGCAGCGGAGCGCGGACGGAAGGTCTGCATCGTCGAGCAGGAGGGCGAACAGAGCGTCGGTGGGCAGGCATTCTGGTCTCTGGGCGGGCTGTTCTTCGTCGACAGCCCTGAACAGCGGCTGCTGGGCATTCGCGACAACCTCGGCCTGGCGCGACAGGACTGGATGGGGTCCGCGTCATTCGACAGGCCGGAAGACTACTGGCCGCGTCGCTGGGCAGAGGCCTATCTGGAGTTCGCCGCAGGCGAAAAGCGTTCATGGCTTTATCAGCAGGGAATGCGCTGGTTCCCGGTGGTCGGTTGGGCCGAGCGGGGAGGCGGCTTGGCGCACGGCCACGGAAACTCCGTACCGCGCTTTCATGTGACCTGGGGAACCGGGCCGGCTGTGCTTGCCCCCTTTGTTCGCCGCGTGCGCGAAGCGGAAGCGAAGGGCCTTGTTACGCTTCTGTTCCGGCATCAGGTGGATGATCTTCTCGTTCAGGACGGCGTCGTCTGCGGCGCCCGCGGCTCGGTCCTTCAGCCCGATGCTTCCGTGCGAGGGCGGGAGACAAACCGTATGTTTTCGGCGCTCTTCGAGGTTCGGGCCGGCGCGACGATCGTCACATCAGGGGGTATCGGGGGTAATCACGACGCGGTGCGCCGGAGATGGCCGGTCGATAGGTTGGGGCGGCCCCCGGCCGAAATGGTCGCCGGCGTGCCCGCCCATGTAGACGGTCGAATGATCGAGATCGCCGAGCGTGCTGGCGGGCGGGAGATCAATTCGGATCGGATGTGGCACTACACGGAGGGCGTGAGGAATTGGGACCCGATCTGGCGCAATCACGGCATACGCATCCTGCCGGGTCCCTCCTCCTTCTGGTGCGACGCCTGGGGTAACCGCTTTACTCCGCCAGCGATGCCCGGCTTCGATACGCTGGGGACTCTGAAGGCGATCTGCGCAACCGGGCAGGACCACAGCTGGTTCATCCTGACCAAGGCAATCATCAAGAAGGAGTTTGCCCTTTCCGGTTCCGAGCAGAATCCCGATATCACGGGCAAGGATATCCGCCTGCTTCTCAAGCGGTTGGGCAAGGAGCCGCCGGGGCCGGTTCGTGCGTTCATGGACAAAGGCGAGGATTTCGTTGTTCGCGACACGCTGGAATCGCTTGTCGACGGCATGAACGGGTTGACGGGTGAAAAACGTGTGGATGCGAGCCGCCTCAGGACGCAGATCGAGGCGCGCGACAGGGAGATCGCCAATCCCTTTGCCAAGGACGCACAGGTGGTCGCCATTCGAGGGGCGCGGCGCTATCTCGGGGATCGCTTGATGCGGACGGCCAGGCCGCATGCACTGCTTGACCCCAGGGCCGGGCCGCTCATTGCCGTGCGGCTGCACATCCTGACACGCAAGTCGCTCGGTGGTCTGGAGACGGATCTATCCGCGCGCGTGATCGGCCATGGTGGCGATCCGGTTCCGGGGCTTTATGCGGCGGGTGAAGTGGCGGGTTTTGGTGGTGGAGGTATGCACGGATACAATGCGCTCGAGGGAACCTTCCTCGGCGGCTGCATCTTTTCCGCCAGGGTAGCCGGGCGGGCAGTTTAAAGGCGGCGTTTGTGGCGCCGCCTTATGTGATCAGGCCTCAGCCTTCGTCGTGTCGACGACTTCTGCGCCGGGAGAATTCTTCTTGATGGATTCGATGGCGCTGAGCGCCGATGCCTTGGCTTTATAGCCTTCGGATCCGAACATGGCTTCGCCATTCGGAGCTTTGAAACGGAAACGGAACTCGCCAGCCTTGTCCTTGTAAACTTCGAACTTATACATCGATTTTTCTCCCGGAATCAGGATGTTGTCCTATCTGCAGGTGCAGCCTAGAACAAAAAACGCAACTATTCCATCGGGATATTTGCGCGCTTTGCAACCGACGCGACTGACGGGCCGTCAGGGACGACAAACGCCCCTGATGTATAGGTCTTATGGTTTGAAGATCGAGAAGACCGACGAAAACTTGTTGATCAGGTAGGGCGCAAAGAGCACCAGGCCGGAATAGAAGAAGTTGGCGCCCTTCGTCATATCGGGGATCTCGTTGCCGCTGGCGAAGCGATGGAGGCAGGCAAGGCCAAAGCCGACATAGAGCATCAGGATCGCGACGGTTCCGACAAGCGCGATAAAGCGGCTCGGCTCGCCTTCATCATCGTGACGGTGAGAGGGACTTGCCCTGCGAGCGCATTGCCGGCGGCATCAATGGCGTTTCCGGCCGTATCAGTCTTCGTCAAGGCGACTTCCTCCGACAAGGCATCGGTGAGCGACCAATCCCGGGCCTCCCGCAGCGAGCGATAGCACAGCAGCATCGATATGACGACGGCTACGGCGACGAGAACGACTAGCATCTGGGCAAAGCTTATCGAGTTCAACTGAGCCTCCCCTCAGAACGCGACGACATGGCGTTCACCCAAACCGGGTGTAATCTTTGCGTGCATTATGTAAATATACACGCAAAGATTACACGCCGTTGCAACCGGCGGAGGCCGGGGGTCGAGGAAGAGCGTGTGGTCAGGCAATCATCTTGCAGCGGCGAGAAAGTCCCCGGCGCCGGTTTCGAACTGCAGCCTCGCAAGCTTGGCGTATATGCCGCCCTCCCTGATGAGGCTCTGATGTGTTCCCTCTTCGACAACGCGTCCCTGATCCATGACGAGGATACGGTCGGCCTTCAGCACGGTCGCGAGGCGATGGGCGATGACGAGCGTGGTGCGGCCGGTCATCAACCCGTCGAGGGCCTTCTGCACAAGCGTTTCGCTTTCGGCGTCCAGGGCCGACGTCGCTTCGTCGAGAAGCAGGACCGGTGCGTCCTTGAGGATGGCGCGGGCGATGGCGATGCGCTGGCGTTGACCGCCGGAAAGCGTGATGCCGCGCTCTCCCACCTCGGTGTCGTATCCCTTCTCCAAACGAGCGATGAATTCGTCGGCCTGTGCAGCGATCGCGGCGGCCCGCACCTCTTCGCGGCTTGCCTCGGGACGGCCGAAGGCGATGTTGTCGTGAATGGAAGCCGCAAAGATCGTGACGTCCTGGGGCACGATCGCTAGGCGCTTGCGCAGTTCGTCTGGGTCGCTGCTGCGTGCATCCACTCCGTCGATCATCACGGCGCCCTTCTGCGGGTCATAGAAGCGCAGCAGCAGCGAGAAGACGGTGCTTTTTCCGGCGCCGGAGGGGCCAACGATCGCGACGGTTTCGCCGGGAGCGACGCCGAAATTCAAGCCATGCAGCGCGGATCGCTCCGGCCGTGAGGGATAGGCGAAATGCACGTCGGTAAACTGGACACGGCCTTGCGCCGGAGCGGGCAAGGCAACGGGCGCAGCCGGTGCGGAAATCGGGGAAACCTCGTCGAGCAATTCCGTCAGCCGATCGGCCGCTCCCGCGGCCTGCGAGAGCTCGCCCCATACCTCGGAGAGTGCGCCGAGCGAGCCTGCGGCAATGACGGAGTAGAGAAGAAACTGGCCAAGAGTGCCTGGCGACAACGTGCCGGCGAGGACGTTATGGGCGCCGACCCAGAGAACGGCGACGACGCTGCCGAAGATGAGGGTAATGGCGATGCCGGTCAGCAGGGCGCGCGAGCGAATTGCGGCCCGGGCAGCGTCATAGGCGGTTTCGACGGCCATCCCGTAACGCGAGGCGGCGGCATCCTCGCCCCCGAAGGCCTGGACGGTACGGCTGGCCGCAATCGTTTCGTTGGCGAAAGCAGAGGCGTCGGCCAGCGTATCCTGAGCCGAGCGCGAGCGCTTCCGGACGGAGCGGCCGAAGCCGACCAACGGAAAGACGATCAACGGGATCGCACCGATCACCAGGCTGGACAGCTTTGGCGACGTCACGATCATCATGCCCATCGCGCCGAGACAGAGAATGAGGTTGCGCAGGGCGACGGAGGCCGTCGCGCCGACAGCCGACTTGATCTGCGTCGTGTCCGCCGTCAGGCGCGAGACGATCTCGCCGGACTGGTTGACGTCGAAGAACGAGGGAGACAGGCGCGTGACGTGATTGAAAACATCGCGGCGCAAATCGGATACCACACGCTCACCAAGGGTGATGACGAAGTAGTAGCGAAGGGCGCTCGCGATGGCGAGCACGATCGCCATGATCATCAGCATCAGGAAATAGCTGTTGATGAAACTGCCGTCGGCCTGTGTGAAGCCATGGTCGATCATGCGGCGGACGGCGAGCGGCAGAGCAAGCGAAGTGACAGCGGCAAGTGCCAGGGCGGCAAGCGCCCCTGTGACCATGCCGCGATAGTGCATCACATAGGGTGTCAACCTGCCGAGCGGCTTCAGCGAACGAGACTTCTTTTCCTCGGGTTGCCCTGCGTATGCCAATTCGTCTCCGATCGCCTTCGACACCGCTCATCCGCGGCTGATGGCTCTTGTTATCCTGCCGGCCTTCATGTATAGGCAGCCCATCCTAATGGGAAGCCGTAGCCTTTTGCGTCTGCGGCTTCATTTATTCAATCGGTCCTCTTGTCGCAACGAATATGCGTCAAATTGGACGTTGCATGGCAGGAAGATTGTTATGAAGGCAGATATCCATCCCGACTACCACACGATCAAGGTAGTCATGACCGACGGCACCGAATACGAAACCCGCTCGACCTGGGGTTCTGAAGGCGCAGTCATGAACCTCGAAATCGACTCCAAGTCGCATCCGGCATGGACTGGTGGCAACCAGCAGCTCATGGACCGCGGCGGTCGCGTTTCCAAGTTCAACAAGCGTTTCGGCGGCCTTGGCCTCTAATCGCTGTCGCTTGGCAGAGTTTGAAAGAGCCCCGCTTCGGCGGGGCTTTTTTGTGGAATTGCTCAGGAGATAGCACCAAGCCGATTTCCAGCATCCACCACGGCAGCTTTGCGCCGTGAGTGGACTTCGACACGCTCGTGACGGGCGACCGACTTGTGGCCGGAGAACGAACCCGCTGCGCGTTTCTGGCATGGGAAAAGCGATAGCAGACATTCAACGATCCGGATTGAGGTCTCGAGCTGACCTGCTTCGTTATTGCCGCCGCTCGGCAGGAACGTCGCGAGAGGGTGGAAAGCGGTCATTTGCCTAGTCTTCAGGAAAGATGGCGTTACGATCGGAACCGGTCGTTTGATGTTCTGCCTCTTGCAGCAGGCCCTCGAGACGGGTCGCCCATTCCTTGTTGCTATCTCTGAACGGACCAAGCGCATCGCCGGCAGGCTCCGGGAGATCGCCTACAGCGGCGGAGAAACGGCGAGCCTCCTGACTATGTCCCAACGCCGTGTGGCAGCACGCCTGAATGCGGAGCAGCGCCGGCCAGTCAGGCCGCGCCTTTAGCGCCATTCGTCCCGTGTCAAGTGCGCCCTCGACGTCGCCCGAAAAGAACAGCGCAAGCATCAAGAAACTGAACCAGGCCGCATTCTGCGGATCATGGGGGTTGAGTTCGAGGCCCCTCGCCAGGGGCTTTCGCGCGCCGGCCGCATCGCCCACGAAAAGGCGGGCCATGCCGAGGACGAGATACCCCAAGGCGAAGCTAGGACCGAGTTCGATGGACCGCTCGGCTGCGAGGATCGCCTGGTCAGCCCTGCCTGTGTAGGCCGACACAATCGCCAGCGCATAGTGCGCATACGGATTTCGGGCGTCGAGATATATCGCCCGCAAGGCCGCATCGAGACCTTCCTTCCCGTCCGCGGCGGGATTTTCTGTCCAGCCATAGGCGATGAGGCCTGCGTTGACCCGTGCCCGCCAGATCTGCGCCTCTGGAAGCATGGGATCGAGCTCCGCGGCCTCCCGGAAGAATCGCCTTGCGAGAAGATGGGTTGGCTGCGTTACCTTGTGAAAATTGAATGTACCTTGCCGTACAAGGTCCCATGCGGTCACGTTGCCGGTGTGCGGAGCAACCTGAAGTCCATGCCGCAACAGCAGTTCCGGCTCGACCGCCGCTGCAATCCGCTCGGCGATGGCGTCCTGCACTGCAAATACCTCGGCCACCTGAAGATCGTAATGTTCGGACCAGACAGTGGCATCCTTTATTGCGTCGGCAAGGTAAACCGATATCCGCATCCGATCGCAGGTATGCCGGATGGCTCCATCCACCAGAAAATCAACGCCAAGTTCGTGCGCGATAGACTTCGGATCCCTCGGGCCATTCCTCATTGCGAAACTCGCCCCACGCGACGCGACGCGGAACCATCGGAACCGGGCGAGCGCCACGATCAGGTCGTCGGCGATACCGTCGGCCAGATATTGTCTCTCGGCATCTCCGCCAAGATCCTCGAAAGGCAGTACTGCGATCGCGGGGCTGGATCTCGCCTCCGCATGCCCTTCGCTACCGGGTCCGTCGGTCCGGCTCTCCACCGGACCGGAAAATCTGTATCCCACCCGTGGGACCGTAACGATCCAGTCGCCGCCGTCTGATGCCGGGCCGAGCAGCTTGCGAAGGGCAGCAATCTGAACGGAAAGATTACTCTCCTCGACGGCGAGGCCCGGCCAAACAGCATCCATCAGCGCCGACTTGGCGACGATGCGCCCATCTGCCGCGAGCAGAACGGCAAGCAGCGAAGCGCCGCGGGCGCCGATGGCGACAGGCCTGTTATCACGGAGAAGGCATCCGTTCTCGGTAATGAACTCGAAGGGGCCGAATACAAGGTGCTGGGTGTTCATGACTTGGGAATGATACGCCCGATTTCGCAGTTTTCGGAATTTTTCGGCCTTCGTTCAGGACTTGCGCCGGCTCCGCGCGCAGATTCAGCTCCATGCAGCAGTTGAAGTGGTGGGAACGATGGAGAACGAAACAATGCAAGCGAAGAATGCTCATGCATCAACCGCGAAAATCGTACGCGGCAGTGACAGCTATGTCGCCGAGCAGGGATCTGTCTATCGCTCGGGAGTCTCGGCGGAGAGCGTCGGATCCAGCATGCTGTGGCTCGGGATGATCTCGCTACCCGCAGGACGACGAACCAGCGCCCATCGCCATCAGGGACACGAGACGGCCCTGCTTATGACCGCGGGCAAAGAGATCGAGATTTGGTCGGGGGCCGAGCTTGAACGATGCGAAAAGGTCCTCCCCGGCGACTACCTGTTCATTCCGGCCGGCGTTCCGCATCTTGCCGTGAACCGCAGCACGGAAAACGCCGAGTTCCTCRCTGCCCGCAACGACCCCGCAGCGAACGAGAGTGTCGTGCTGATGCCGGAACTTGACGACATCGTACCCTAATCAGGCTCAGAGGTGCGCTATGGCGATCATCGAACAACGTCTGGCCGCTATGGGTCTGGAACTGCCCGAGCCTCTGAAAGTTCGCGAGGGGCTGCGTATGCCTTTCGCCTGGGTCCGGGTGCGCGGCAACCGCGCCGACATATCGGGTCACGTCGCGTGCAGCCGGGATGGGACATTGGCGAAACCCCTCGGCAAGGTCGGGACCGAGGTTTCGCCTGAGCAGGGTTACGCGTCAGCGCGGCTCGTTGCCCTGGCTCATCTCGCGAGCCTCAAGCGGGCAGTCGGAAACCTCGATCGGGTTACGGCGTGGCTGCGCGTCTTCGCCATGGTGAATGTTGCTCCGGGTTTCAATGAGACCCCGCTGGTCACAAACGGTTATTCCGATTTGATACTGGAGCTGTACGGCCCTGACGTTGGCGCCCACGCCCGCTCGTCCATCGGCATGGCCATCCCTTTGAATGCGCCTGTAAACTGCGAAGCGGAAGTGGAAATTGACGGGTGACCCCTTAGGGTCGGTTCACGACCTTTGCGGGGTGCGGCGCGAATGACGTTCATGGCGCAACCGCGACCTCCAGCTGTCGTCGCCGCCAACGTCTGCTTTTCGGACGGGGCAAAGCTGTTCTCCACGACCGATATGGTTTAGTGTTTCGGGTGCCGTCAGGCATACGAAAGCCTCCCATGCAGGAACCCGCGGGTCCGCAAGGGCCGGAAGGAGGCAGGAGGTGTCCCTCCTTGCGTCAACGCATTTGCTGCCTCGCCACTACGTTGAGTCGCGTGGTTGTTGTGCGCACAAAGAAAAACCGGCTGCGCGGGACGCCGCCGGTTTCGTGAATTCAGGTTGCGGCGGTTCAGTTGTTGCCGAAGGCCGTCTGCAGCAGGCTCAGCTGAGCCTGTACGCTGTTCTGGTTGTCGGGAACGATCGGGGCTTCCGCCGGACGGTAGATTTCGCGATCGAGCAGGGCGACACGATTCTGCAGGCGCAACGAGCGTTCGATCAGGTCGCGGAAGGATTCCGGCAGATCGCCCCAGCCCGGCGCATTGCGGTCGACGTTGAAGCCGTCGAGGCGAACCTTGTTCTTCTCGGCCAGAACCTGATCGCGCGACATCTCGCCATTGTTGACGGCGCGCTGCAGCAGTAGCCAGGAGGCCATCTGCATCAGGCGGGTGGTCAGGCGCATCGATTCAGCGGCATAGAGGACGGATGCCATGCGCGGCAGAACCTTGGAGGCAGCGCGGCCCTGGCCATCGAGATAGGCGGCGGTTTCTTCAACCAGCGACATGCCTTCCGAATATAGTGTCTTGAACTGCGAGGATGCGGCAGCGCGACCTGCAAAACTGATCGTGTTCAATCCAAGCTCTGACATTTAAACAGTCCCTGTTGCACGCATCTACTTATGGTCAGGTAACGCCAGTCGAAGGGAAAAAGTTTCCTCGGCCAGTCTTTATGCGTTTAAGATGGTAGCTTTAGCCGAATTGCGCAAGGCGTTTCTTAAGAAAGGGTTAACTTCCACAGTTTCATGGAAATGGTCCCCAGCGCAATAAAAAAAGAAGAGCCGCAAAAGCGGCTCTCAAGGTAAAACAGGGAGAAAAATCAGACCAATTCACCGCATGGAAAACTGTCTGAGATCCAGAGAAGAACTGGATGAGTACAGTAATACCTTATAAAGCTTAATGGCCGCTTAAACCTGTCTCGGATTAACACTCTTCGGTCGTTAGCTTTCTGCAATAGTCAGCCGACGAATTACGAGCGGAAGAGGCTCTCCGCCGCTGATCTTGTCGATGTCTTGCTGGCAGCTTCCGCCTCGAGTCTTACGATTTCCGCCTTGAGCAGCTCCACGCGCGCTCTCAACTCGTCGACCGATAGGGTGGAGAGGTCGGCCCCGATCTCGTGGGCAACCTTCTTCTGCGGCCGGTCATCGTCGATGAAGCTCATATGCTATCCTCCCTTGTATGCCTCAGCTATATTTTAGGGCAGGATCGCCGGTTTCGGGAGTCTTGCCGGTTCCGCGGTCGGCAAGCGACATGCTTTCGGGCGTCAGCGTCTGCGATGTAGCCGTCGGAATGGTGGTAAAGGCGTCGCGATCGCCGGCGGGAACGGCGGCGCGCATGCGGCTGCGGATGATGGCATAGGCGGTGATCAACACATGGGCGATTGCCGTCACCAGGAAGAGGGCGTGCGGATTGATCATCGACATGACGGGGCCGCCGATGGTCGGGCCGATGATGGTGCCGATGCCGTAGAGGAGCAACAAGCCGCCCGAAACCTTTACGAAATCCTCTGCCGAGGCAAAGTCGTTGGCGTGCGCAACCGCGATCGGATAGAGGGTGTTGGCAACGGCGCCGTAAAGGACGACGAGGCCGATGATGAAGGCCGGTGACGATGGTTGCAGGATGGCGATCAACAGGCCGGCGAAGGCCGCGATGGCCGACATGGCTGCCAGCACATAGCGCCGGTCGATGCGGTCGGAAAGCCGCCCTGCCGGCAGCTGCATCACGGCGCCCGCGAAGATGGTGGAGCTCATCATGATGGCGATGCTGGTGTCGGACAGGCCGGAGCCTGCGCCGAAGACAGCGCCCAGCGTTCCGTATGCGCCGTTGGCGATGCCGACGAGGAGAATGCCAAGGCAGGAGACCGGGGAGTTGCGGTAAAGGGCCGGAAGATCCAGCTTCACGGCCTTCAGCGGCTGCGGCGAGGCTGCGGTCGAGAGCGTCGTCGGCAGCATCGCGATGCAGTAGAAGATGCCGCAGACCATGAACAGGACAGGCGTGCGAACATCCTCGAGCGGGATCATCATCTGACCCGCCACGACGCCGAAGAGCGTGATGGCGATATACAGCGAGAAGATTGCGCCGCGGCTCTCGTTTGTGGCGCGCTCGTTCAGCCAGCTCTCGATGATCATCGAGGTGCCGGCGGTCGCAAAACCGGTGACGGCGCGCAGCAGCACCCACCAGACGGGGTGGATGATAATGCCGCTGACCAGGGCGATGATCGCGATAATCGCAATGAAGCCGGAGAAGGCACGGACATGGCCAACGCGGCGCACCAATTTCGGCGCGACGAGGCAACCGATGACGAAGCCGGCAGCCCAGGACGTGCCGAGCAGGCCGAGCGTGGTTGTCGCGTAGCCTTCCAGGTTGCCGCGAACCGGAAGCAGGATGCCCTGCAACCCATTGCCCATGAAGAGAAACAGCGTCCCGAAGAGAAGCGAGGCGACGGACAGCAGATTTCTTTTCATATAGCCAGACTCTATGCGTTGATTGCAAAGACAGATGGCAACACGGAGTGTCGCCCAGCCTCGAGATGATTGATTGTGCCCCCAAATGCCTTTACGGCATGAATAAATGCAGTCGTGACGTGAAAAAATGTCCGTCCTGTGACATTCAGAAGAGATGGAAAAATAAAGACATGACGAAGCTGATCGCTCTGCTGCTCATCTTGGCGATGGCGATTCAGCTGATCAAGCCGCTGGGCGTTCCGGGGCTGCGGCGGCGCATGGATTTCTGGAAGATCGCCCTGATCGCGTTTGGGGTCTGGGCGGTGGCGCTGCTTGGCCGCGATCTGTTCGTTTAGTACGTGATTTCGCCGCGCATGACCGGCGCGCAGCTGCCCGAGATCGTCACATCGGAAACGATGCCGTCCTTCTTGACGGCTTCGATGCCGATGATGCTGCGGCGTCCCATCTCGACGCCTTGCTCGATGGTGAGCGAAACGTTCATGTCCGCATCCGGCTCCAGCGAAACGAGGTAGGCGCCGAGGGCTGCCGAGGCGCTGCCGGTCGCCGGATCCTCCGGAACGTTGTCGAGCGGCGCGAACATCCGGGCGCGGATCGTCCACGGCTCTTCCTGGGAGCGCACATAGACGAACAGCGAGAAATCGTGATTGCCTTCGGCAGTCGGGCCGGCGGCATCCTGGAAATAGGTGAGGTTCGGGCGGGCGCGACCGAGGGCGGCAAGGTCTGCCAGTTCCGCGACGGCGAAACTCAGTCCAACGGAGGCGACAACCGGTCGGTGCTTCGCCACCCGGATTTCCTGCGGCTCGATCACTATACAGCGCGCAACGGTTTCCTCGGATATCGTGTTGCCGATGGTGAGCGGCTTCGGCGCACGAATCGATGCCGACAGCACCTCACCGTCGTCACGCTTCAGGTTGACCTCGACGAGACCCGCCTTCTCTTCGAAGCGCAGGCTGTCGCCGACCGGCCGTCCGAAGACCTCGCGCTGTTGGCCGAGCACATAAGCCGTCCCGACGTTCGGATGCCCCGCAAAGGGAACCTCCATGGTGGGTGTGAAGATGCGGACACGGGCGGTATTTACCGGATCTTCTGGCGGCAGCACGAAGGTGACTTCCGAATAGCCGAACTCGGCGGCAATATTCTGCATGTCTGCGTCCGTCAGGCCACGCGCGTCCGTCATCACGGCGAGCGGGTTGCCTTCGAAGCGAGTAGAGGTGAAGACATCGACTGTCGTGAAGGCAACGGTTCTCATGGCGGCTCCGAGAGGGCTGATACCACGATCTCTACCGGCGATCCGCCGGCTGCAGAAGCCGGAAAGTTGTCGCCCTTACAATGCAGAAACCGGCCGTCTGCGACGACCGGTTTTGCTTTTCTTGTCGATCAGAAGATGGCTTAGGCCGCCTTCTCCAGATCCTTCTTCCAGCTGCCCTTGGCGGCGAGGCTGTTCATTTCGGCGCGGTGGGCAAAGGCACGCTGGCCGGCGGCAATGTTTTCCTGCTTGCCGCCCCAAGCCTTCAGTGCCGTATCCTGCAGTGCGCGGCCGTAGGAGAAGGTCACAGTCCACGGCAGGTCATAACCGGAGTTGATCGCGGAAAGATGCGCCGACGCTTCTTCGGTGGACTGGCCACCCGAGAGGAAGGCAATGCCGGGAACGGCCGACGGAACGGTGCGCTTCAGCACCTCGACCGTGCGCTCGGCGACCTCGGCGACGGAAGCCTTGCGGGCGTTCTTGCCGTCGATGACCATGTTCGGCTTGAGGATCATGCCTTCGAGGCTGACGCGGGCGTCTGCCAATTCCTCGAAGACGGTGCGCAGCGTCCATTCGGTGACCTCGGCGCAGCGATCGATGTTGTGGTCGCCTGGCTTGCCGTCCATCAGGCATTCCGGTTCGACGATCGGCACGATGTTGGCCTGCTGGCACAGCGCGGCATAGCGGGCGAGGGCGTGGGCGTTGGCTTTCATGGAGCCCCAGGTGGGCAGCGTGGAGGAGATTGCGATAACGCCGCGCCACTTGGCGAAGCGGGCGCCGGCTTCATAATACTTCGCAAGACGGTCTGCGAGGCCGTCGAGGCCTTCGGTGATGGTTTCGCCGGGATAGGCTGCCATCGGCTTTGCGCCGATATCGACCTTGATGCCCGGGATGCTGTCGGCCGCACGGATGACGTCGACAAGGGGCGTGCCGTCTGCTGCCTTCTGGTGGAGGGTCTCTTCGTAGAGGATCACGCCGGAGATATACTGACGCATCGCGTCTTCGGTGCGGAACAGCATTTCGCGGTAGTCGCGACGGCTCGTTTCCGTCGATTCAAGTCCGATCGTGTCGAACCGCTTCCCGATTGTGGCTGTCGATTCATCTGCTGCAAGCAGCCCGCGGCCACCAGCCACCATACGCACGGCAATGTCTTCCAAACGTTCGCTCATATCGTTTCTCTCCACAGCAAAAAAATCGTCAACCAGTAGATATAGGTCGCGGATAACAGAAGTTTATGGGTGGGAAAACGGCAGCAAAATTGTCTGAAACGTTTGAATTTTTTTTAATCGTTTGAAAGTTTGGGCTTTTGTACTCCAAATGAGCAAAAGACCGCGGAGCTTTCGCGCCGCGGTCTATCTACATGTAAAATTTGTTAAATTCGTTCGCTTGAATTATTTGTGCTTGTTGAGCACAGCGACACCGGGGAGCACTTTGCCTTCCATCCACTCAAGGAAGGCGCCGCCGGCCGTCGACACATAGCTGAAATCGTCGGCCACGCCGGCGTGGTTCAACGCCGAGACCGTATCGCCACCGCCGGCCACCGAGGTGAGCTTGCCGGCCTTCGTGCGCTCGGCCGCAAATTTCGCTGCCGCGACGGTTGCCTTGTCGAAAGGCTCGATCTCGAACGCGCCGAGCGGGCCATTCCAGACCAGCGTATTGGCGCGCTCGATCCATGCCTTGATCGCCTCGACCGACTTCGGGCCGACGTCCAGCACCATAGCGTCATTGGGGATCGCGTCGATTGCGACCGTTTCGTTGGCGGCGTTTGCCTTGAATTCGCGGGCAACGACGCCGTCTTCCGGCAGAATGATGGCGCAGCCGGCCGTGGCCGCTTCGATCATGATCTGCTTGGCGGTGTCTGCAAGATCGTGCTCGCAGAGCGACTTGCCGACATTCGTGCCGCGGGCGGCAATGAAGGTGTTTGCCATGCCGCCGCCGATCACCAGCGCATCGACTTTCTTCACAAGGTTCATCAAGAGGTCGATCTTGGTCGAAACCTTGGCGCCGCCGACGATGGCGACGACAGGACGGGCCGGGTTGCCGAGACCACTCTCAAGGGCCTCAAGCTCGGCCTGCATGGTGCGGCCCGCATGGGCGGGAAGATGATGGGCGAGGCCTTCCGTCGAGGCATGTGCGCGGTGGGCAGCAGAGAAGGCGTCGTTGACGTAGATGTCGCCGTTCGCCGCAAGCGCCTTGACGAAATCGGGGTCGTTCTTCTCTTCGCCCTTGTGGAAGCGGGTGTTTTCCATGAGCAGGATGTCACCGTTCTTCATCGCACCAACTGCCTCCGCTGCTGCTGCGCCGATGCAGTCGCCGGCGGTTGCCACGGAGTGGTCCAGCACCTCCTCGACGGACGGAGCGATCAGCGACAGCGAAAGGTCCTGCGACGGGCCATCCTTAGGGCGGCCGAAGTGCGCCAGCAGGATGACCTTGGCACCTTTGTTGGAGAGCTCCAGGATCGTCGGGGCAACACGCTCGATGCGTGTGGTGTCGGTTACTTTGCCGTCTTTGACCGGAACATTGAGGTCAACGCGAACGAGGACGCGCTTGCCGGCAACATCGTTGAGGTCGTCGAGGGTCTTGAAGGAAGGCATGGAAAAATCCGTTCGTTATTGCCCAAAAGATGCGGCGACCATAGCAAGGATGATCGCAGACGCAAGGCACTCATTGCGGGTTTTGATCGCCCTTGGCTGATGCCGCCGCAGCCGCTGCTTCCCGGCTTCTGCGACCTTTGATGCGGTCGCGGATGCGATCGATGATGTCGTGCAAATTGAGGAAGATCGGCAGGGTGGTGGCGGGCTCTACAGCCTCCAGCGACATGCCGACCGAAGTGATGTGGTCCTGATCATCGAGATCGCGGACGATGAGAATGATCGAGCCGAGACGGACCCGGTCCGCATAATCCGCCTTGCCGCCCAGACGATGCTTCATCAGTTCGGCGATCGTCAGCCCTTTCTCGGATTCGTTCAGCAGGCCGGGGCCATAGGCGGCGTCGAGATCGGCCGCTGGCCGGGCGGGCGATAGCGCGAATGCGCCGAAGAAATCGGCGTCATCCTCTTCCACCGGCGCGCGGCTGGCAAAGAGCTTGTCGAGCAGCCGCGAGTAGGACGGCACGACGAACAGATAGACGAGGTCGTTCTCGCGTAGCCGGCCCGCATATTGATAACGCATCGACTTGCCGTCGCGGATGACGAGCGACGGCGTCGCCCAGCGCGGGATGCGTTCGCCGCGAAGCACCGGGCTGTCCTTGATAACGCGGTAGGAGAGGAGCTCGTGGTTTGCCGCACCCGGCAGATCGACTTCGACCTTGTCGACGGCACCCATGCGCGGCGGGATGATGAGCCCCAGCTTCTTGGCGACCGGCTTGATCGTCCAGCCCTGCACGAGAAGCGAGACGAGCACGATGATGAAGGCGGTGTTGAAATAGATCTGGCTGTTCTCCAAGCCGCCGAGAATGGGCATGATGGCGAGCAGGATCGAAACGGCGCCGCGCAAGCCGACCCACGCGACAAAGCCGATCTCCCGCTGCGTATAGTCGAAGGGGAGCAACGAGAGCCAGATGGCGAGGGGGCGCGCGATGAAGATCAGGAACAGGGCGAGCAGCACGGCGGGAACGGCAATCGCCGGAAACTGCGACGGCATCGCAAGCAGTCCCAAGACCAGGAACATAATGATCTGGGCAAGCCAGGTCATGCCGCTCTGGAAGCGCTTGATAGAGGCATGGCCTTGCAGCTTGCGATTGCCCGCGTAGATGCCGGCGACATAGACGGCAAGGAAGCCGCTGCCGCCGACCGCGCCCGTCGCCGAAAAGACCAGCAGCGCCAGGGCCAGCACGAATATCGGGGTCAGGCCGCGATCGGTTTCCAGCTGGCTGACGATCAGCGAGATCATCATGCCGCCGAGCAGACCGAGGATGACGCCGAGGCCCATCTCCTGCACGAACATGGCGAGCATACCGATGTTGATGCCGTGATAGCGCTCGCCGCTGGCAAGGATCTCTACGAGGGCGATGGTCAGGAAGATCGCCATCGGGTCGTTGGTTCCCGATTCAACCTCCAGTGTCGAGCGCACCTTGTCACGAATATTGATGCCGCCGATGCGCAGCAGGAAGAAGACGGCGGCAGCGTCGGTGGAGGAGACGATCGAGCCGAGCAGCAGGCCTTCCAGCCACGTGAAGTTCAGCAGCCACATGGCGGCAACACCAATGAGTGCCGCTGTTATCAGAACGCCGACCGAGGCGAGCGTCAGAGAGGGTATCGCCGCAAGCTTGAAGGCTTGGACCGGCGTTCCGAAACCGGAGTCGAACAGGATGACGGCAAGCGCGATGGAGCCGAGGAAGTAGGCCAGATAATTGTTGCTGAACTGGATCCCGAGGCCATCAGATCCAGCAAGCAGGCCGATCGCGAGGAAGAGCAGGAGGAGGGGGGCGCCGAAGCGGAAGGCGAGCAGGCTGGAGAATGCGGCGAGAAGCACGAGCGTCGTCGATACCAGTACGACGATATAAAACGCTTCCATGCCTGTCCCCTTACCCGCAATTCAATGCAGACCGCCCCCGGTCCCGCAGTCTATCCAATCGCCCTTTCGTGGTCACTCAAGCCCGCTATGAGTAAACGGCAAAACAAACAGGATGGGTAGGCCTTGCGGTCGACCCCGTGCTGTTTTGCGGCTTCATGCTGCTGTTTTGGCGTGCCTGACGGCAAAACCGGGTGAGTGCTCACGAAGGAGCATGAATCGAGTGTATGAGCAAATCGGGCGATAGGAGGGCAGAAGTTGCGCTCTCGCGCGTTTCCTCTCAATCAATGAGCGGTCATGGAGAAGCGCACCGTCGGCTTCTTGCCCGATCGCGCTGCTCAGGCGTCTTCGTCCTCATCGTCCTCGTCATCGACGATGTCGGAAATCGGGATCAGAAAGACGACAAATTCATCGTCAATCGTTCGCTCCGGATCATCGTCGAACTCATAGGCGTGCTCGACTTCGCTTGCCTCTTCGGCGGTCGCCTTGCGCAGCTTGAGTTCCGTGACGCCGTCCCAGACCGGCTTGCCCTGCGATTGCAGAACCGTCAGATCCTCGCGGAAATCCTCGGCCTCGAAGAAATTCTCGGCATCATCGGCATTCTCGGAGCGAAAGCTTGCGATCGCCTGTCCGCCGATCTCGATCGTAAAGTAGTCCATCAAAATTCTCTTTCGCTTCTGTGCCGTCCAGCTTCGATGAACAGTACGGTGATCGGCTGCGGCGCGCCAGTCTAATCGTTCGGGCAAACGGACTATCGAGGTCCCATGACGCGTGTGGACGCCATTAACGGCTGCCCTTCGGCGATCTGCTTCGAGTTGCGCCCGCCAACAAGGCTGAGACTCAGCACGCTCGCAATCATGAGCAGAACGATGATTGTCATGAGAATTCTCATGGATGAGTCCGCCAGCCAACATCCGGCATTATCTTGTCTCTATGACGCTAGTCAGGTTGGCTTCAAAAGAAAAGCGGCCCGGTCGCCCGAGCCGCTTTCGACGATTCATGTCGGGACGCTCTTAGATGAGCTTTGCGAAAGCGACAGCCGTATCAGACATGCGGCTGGAGAAGCCCCACTCGTTGTCGTACCAGGACAGGACGCGCACGAAGTTGCCTTCCATGACCTTCGTCTGATCCGTTGCGAAGATCGAGGAGTGGCTGTCGTGGTTGAAGTCACGGGAAACGAGCGGCTCGTCAGTGTAGCCGAGGATGCCCTTCAGCTTGCCGTTTGCGGCAGCCTTGATCGCTTCGTTGATTTCGCCGACGGTCGTGGCCTTCTTGGCAACGAATTTGAAGTCGACGACCGAGACGTTCGGGGTCGGAACGCGGATCGACGTACCGTCAAGCTTGCCCTTCAGATGCGGAAGGACGAGGCCAACGGCCTTGGCGGCGCCCGTCGACGTCGGGATCATGGACAGGGCTGCGGCGCGGGCACGGTACAGGTCCTTGTGCATGGTGTCGAGGGTCGGCTGGTCGCCGGTGTAGGAGTGGATGGTGGTCATGAAGCCGTGGTCGATGCCGACCGCGTCATCGAGAACCTTCACAACAGGCACGAGGCAGTTCGTCGTGCAGGATGCGTTGGAGATGACTAGATGCTCCTTGGTGAGCTGGTCATGGTTGACGCCGAAAACGACAGTCAGGTCGGCGCCGTCGGCAGGAGCCGAAACGATGACGCGCTTTGCGCCGGCCGTCAGGTGCGCGGCAGCCTTGTCGCGGGCGGTGAAGATGCCGGTGCATTCCATCGCGATGTCGACGCCGAGTTCCTTGTGCGGCAGCGTTGCCGGGTCCTTGATCGCGGTCACCTTGATCGGCTTGCCGCCGCCAACAGTGATCGTGTCGCCCTCGACCTTCACCTCGGCCGGGAACTTGCCGTGGATGGAGTCGTAACGCAGCAGATGGGCGTTGGTCTCGACCGGGCCGAGGTCGTTGATGGCAACGACTTCAATGTCGGTGCGGCCGGATTCGACGATAGCGCGGAGAACGTTACGGCCGATGCGGCCGAAGCCGTTGATGGCAACCTTTACAGTCATGTGCATTCACTCCCTAGAGATGGGGCTTGCGGATTGAGTTGGAGAGCGCCGAAGCGCTCTCTTAGAGGTTTGCTTCTGCGGCAGCGACCACGGCGTCCGCGGTGATGCCGAAATGCTCGAATACCTTCTTTGCCGGACCGGACGCGCCGAAGCCCTTCATGCCGACGAACGTGCCTTCCGGACCGATGAAGGCATCCCAGCCTTCGCGGACGGCGGCTTCCACGGCGATCTTGACTGGCGAGTTGCCGATGACTTCCTTGCGGTATGCTTCCGGCTGCTCAAAGAACAGTTCGGTGCAGGGAACGGAAACGACACGGACGCTGACGCCCTTGGCTTCGAGCGTTGCACGGGCGGCAACGGCGAGCTCGACTTCAGAGCCGGAAGCGAAGATCGTCACCTTGGCGTCGGCTTTGCCGGCGAGCGTGTAGGCGCCGAGTTCGCAAAGGTTCTTTTCGCTGTACTCGGTACGCACTGGCGTCAGGTTCTGGCGGGTCAGCGCGAGCGCGGACGGGTGTGTCTTCGACTTGACGGCGATCTGCCAGCATTCGGCAGTTTCAGTCGGGTCTGCCGGGCGGAAGACCCGTAGATTCGGAACGGCGCGCAGGCCGGCGATCTGCTCGACCGGCTGGTGCGTCGGGCCGTCTTCACCGACGCCGATCGAGTCGTGCGTTAGGACGTGGACAACGCGGATGCCCATGAGGGCGGCCAGGCGGATCGGCGGTCGGCAATAGTCCGAGAAGATCAGGAAGCCGCCGCCGTAGGGGATAAGGCCGCCGTGCAGCGCGACACCATTCATGGCCGAAGCCATGCCGTGCTCGCGGATTCCCCAGTGCATGTAGCGCCCGGCGAAATCGGTCGGCGTGATCGAATGCATCTGGCTGGTCTTGGTATTGTTCGACGGCGTCAGGTCGGCGGAGCCGCCCAGCGTTTCCGGCAGGAAGCCGTTGATGACCTCAAGCGCGTCTTCCGATGCCTTGCGGGTGGCAATCATCGGCTTGGTTTCGATCAGCTTCTTCTTGTAGGCGCTGATCGCGGCGTCGAAGCCTTCCGGCAGGTCGCCGGCGAAGCGGCGGGTGAACTCAGCCTTGTGCGCGGACTTGGCGAGGCCGTCTTCCCAGGTCTTGACTGTTTCGACCGAGCGGCTGCCGGCTGCGCGCCATGCGTCGAGAACGTCGGAAGGAACGACGAAGGGTTCGTATTCCCAGTTCAGCGCCTTGCGGGTCGCCGCGATTTCATCGGCGCCGAGTGGGTTGCCGTGAACCTTATGAGTGCCCTGCTTGTTCGGAGCGCCGAAGCCGATGATCGTCTTGCAGGCGATGAAGGTCGGACGGTCGGACTTGTGAGCGGCTTCGATGGCGGCGGCAATGGCAGCCTGGTCGTGGCCGTCGATTTCGATCGTGTTCCAATGAACAGCCTTGAAGCGAGCAACCTGATCGGTGGAATCCGACAGGGAGATGGCGCCGTCGATGGTGATCGAGTTGTTATCCCAGAAGAGAACGAGCTTGTTCAGCTTCAGATGACCGGCAAGTGCGATCGCCTCGTGGCTGATGCCTTCCATCAGGCAGCCGTCGCCGCAGATGGCATAGGTGTAGTGGTCCTGAAGCTCAGAGCCGAACTCGTCGCGCAGCTTGCGTTCGGCGATCGCCATGCCGACGGCATTGGCAATGCCCTGGCCGAGCGGGCCGGTCGTCGTTTCGATGCCGGTCGCATGACCGTATTCGGGATGGCCGGCGGTCTTCGAACCGAGCTGGCGGAACTGCTTCAGGTCCTCGATCGTCATGTCGGGGTAGCCGGTCAAATAGAGCAGCGAGTAAAGCAGCATCGAGCCGTGGCCGGCCGACAGCACGAAGCGGTCGCGGTTCGGCCAATGCGGCTTCTTCGGGTCGAACCGCAGATACTTCGTGAAGAGAATCGTCGCTACGTCAGCCATGCCCATCGGCATGCCGGGATGCCCCGAATTTGCCTTTTCGACTGCATCCATGGCGAGGAAACGGATCGCATTTGCCATCCGGTCGTTTTGTTCAGGAGAGGTCATGGCTATTCCACGGGTTCCGGGTGTCGGGGGATGGCCTCGAGCCTGTGGAGACCATCAATGAGAGCGGGTGACACATAGCAGTTGGAACGGCCAAGTCAACAAATGGAAGGCCCTCCGGAGGCCTCTCCAATCGATTTTAGACATTTGATCATCGATTTTTACAAAAGTTGAATAGGCGCTAAGGCGGCAGTTGATTTTCGTCATCCACAGAATAGGTCTGCAGCCGCACGGCCAGCTTTATTGACGTGCCGTTGGCGAGGTGCGTATCCTTTTGGAAATACTGGATCGGTCTCGGGCGCCGATTCGCGGGTCTTGTGCGGGGAACCGGTAGAGACATGACGCCTACAGGCAAAATGGAAGCAGCACTCAACGAGCTCAGGCAAGCCATCTCCGGGCTTGAAAACGCAGTCGAGATGCGCATCGAGCACCAGCGGGAGCAGGGCGAAATCGAAGGCGAGGTACGTCGTATTCATGCCGATCGCTCGAAGCTTGCCCAGGAACTGGACCAGGCCGAATTCCGTGCGAACCGGCTCGAGGAAGTCAATCGCGAGGTCTCGCGGCGGCTGGTGACGGCCATGGAGACGATCCGCGCGGTTCTGGACCGATAGAAAGGCGCGATACATGGCGCAGGTAACGGTAACGATCGACGGCAAGGCCTATCGCATGGCCTGCGAGGAGGGTCAGGAAGACCACCTGACGGACCTCGCGACGCGCTTCGACAATTATGTCGGGCACCTCAAGGGGCAGTTCGGCGAAATCGGTGACCTCCGCATCACCGTCATGGCTGGCATCATGGTCATGGACGAAATTTCGGAGCTCACCCGCCGCGTCGCCGGGCTTGAATCCGAACTCGATTCGTTGCGGAACAGCAGTGATAGCGTTCTCGCGGCAAACGCCCGCACCGAGGAGGGCCTTGCGGCGGCCTTGGGTGAGGTGACGAGCCGTATCCGCAGCATCACCGACAAGCTGAACGGCCGTGCGCCCGCCGAACTCAATTAAATAGGGGCGGCGTCGCCGGCCCTCTGGCGCAGCGCCCAAATCGGCCTTATATAGCGGAGTGCGGTCTGCGCCTCTCGACAGGAACCACAATCCCTGGGGCCATACTCGATCCAAAGGGAGCTGTCCCTGACCAGGCTCGTGGGCCTGGACACACGGTGCCCACCTACGTTTGTAGGCGCCCAGGATCGTAAACATCCATCGGTTGTCGTGGATCGCACTTCCCAAAAATCCGTACACGCTTACTGCTGTTGGGGCACGATGGATATCTTTCCGTCTGCTTTCTCAATCTTGTACATCCCGATCCCGGCCCCAGGTCCCAGGCGAAGTCTGGCGTATAAGTAATCAGGTGGGGTCATGGCCGCCGTCTGTCGCTTGATCATGAAGTTATTGATCTGCTGATCCACTAGCGGCGTTTTCGATATGATCAGAAAAATCCAGCTATTCCTTCCGTAAGGCGATTTGGTGAAGTAGATTTGCGGTCGAACAAAACGTTGTCGAATTGCAGATCGGGGTCTGGATTATCCTCGATGCTGCCAATCGCGGTTTAGCTTTGGAGCGCATCTTCTTTCTTCATATTGTTTATAGCTGTTTCCTGCGCGGTAATGTTGCTTCGCAGGCCCTCAAAGGCTTCGCGGCTCTGTTCGTTGTAGCGATAACTCGCATAGATCCACCAAGCAGTGCTGAGAACGGTGCAGATTACTCCGCACGCCACTGCGATATGAAAATAGATCCGAAATCGGTGTAGAGCCCCTTCTTGATCTCGCTGTTGCTCGTCGAGGAGAACAGGTATCGATACAAGAAGACGAGACCGGTCGGAATAACACACATGAAGACGAGTGCGAAGAAAAACGGGCCGTATTTCTCGGCAGTGATCGTCGCGTGTTCCGGTTGATCTATAAGTTCCTTTAGTTTGATCAGATCGATGTCCCTCACCTCACTGAAGTATTCCCTGGACCGGGCCCATAGACGTTGCAGGTGCAGTAGGCGGAGGGCGGACCGAAGCCCGGGCATATTCCAAACTGCGTGACGCACGCGCGCGGACCCTGCGGTGGGACGCCCTGCATTTGCATCTGGTAGACGACCTGCGGCGGACATGACTGCGCCATGAGGCTGTCCGGATAGAGGCATAATCCGATCAGCAAGGCAGCAGACTTCATCGCTCAGACCCCACAATTCCCCAGGAGCACTTTGAAAGTAAAGATTGCCACAGTTAGTGCAGAATCACAACTATTGAACGAACATTACAATAATGCCCGTTATGATGGTATGCGGTTGTGGTAGACGCTGTCTATCCTGAAATGCTTTCCGGTGATCCGCTATTGAAGATTCTCGATGGAATAGGCGGACCGCGGTCCGCCGACGACAATGCCTGTCGGTTGCTCCGAATGTGACAGAGACTTCTCTTGCTTGCTGTATTGCGAGTGCTAGTTTCCGCATCTTATCGATTTAATTTCCAGGAGACTTGAGATGCAGCTTGGCATGGTGGGTTTGGGCCGCATGGGCAACTACATGGTCCAGCGATTGATGCGCGATGGCCATGAATGCGTCGTCTACGACGCGAGGCCTGAAAGCGTTGCTGATCTCGTCGGCAAGGGCGCTGTCGGCAGCGCCTCTCTCGAGGAGTTTGTTTCGAAGCTGTCGCGCCCGCGCGCGGTTTGGCTGATGCTGCCGGCGGCGATCACGGACAAGGTCATCGCCCAGCTTCTGCCGTTGCTGCACGACGACGACATCATCATCGACGGCGGCAATTCCTACTATCACGACGATATCCGGCGAGGTGCCGAGCTCATCACCAAGGGCATTCACTACGTTGACGTCGGTACCAGCGGCGGCGTTTTCGGCCTGGAACGCGGTTATTGCCTGATGATCGGGGGCGAGAAAGGAATCGTCCAGTCGCTGTCGCCCATCTTCGCGTCTCTGGCGCCGGGACAGGGAGTCATTGCTCCTTCAGAGGGGCGCACTGCTCATCCGGAAAGCACGGCCGAGCAAGGGTATCTTCATTGCGGTCCGCATGGCGCCGGTCATTTCGTCAAGATGGTGCACAACGGCATCGAGTATGGCCTGATGGCCGCCTATGCCGAAGGCCTGAATATTCTGAAACATGCCAATGTCGGTGCGGCCACGCATGCGGTCGATGCCGAAACTGCGCCTTTGGCGCATCCCGAACACTATCGTTACGATTTCAACTTGCCTGATATTGCCGAAGTGTGGCGTCGCGGGAGCGTCATCACCTCCTGGCTGCTCGACCTGACGGCCGACGCGCTGCATGTCGATCCGGTCCTCACCAAGTATGCCGGCCGTGTTTCCGATTCCGGCGAGGGCCGCTGGACGATCATGGCGGCGATCGATGAAAGCGTCCCGACGCCGGTGCTCAGTGCGGCGCTTCATGGTCGCTTCTCCTCGCGCGACAACGACGAGTTCGCCAACAAGGTGCTGTCGGCCATGCGTGCGGGCTTCGGCGGTCACGTCGAGAAGCCAAAGGGCTAGGCTGAAACTTTTCGTTTTCCAAGCCCGCGCAGCGCCGCCTGTGCGGGCTTTCCTTTTATACAGCGGGATATATTGTCTATACAACGGGATACATTGTCGAGAGATTGCATTTAGGGCAAGGGATCACGGGTCTGGCAATGGGGCGCGCGTGGCATGATGCAACTACTGATATCGATGGCATTCGCCCTCGCCGTGGCCACGAGCGCCGCGGCTCAGACCGCCAACCCGCCGTCGCCGCCTTCCACGCCCACGACTAGTGCGGCTCAACCGCCGGCGGAAGTTCGGCAGATGCTCGAGCTGATGCAAACGCCACAGGTGAAGGAGTGGATGGCGACGCAAATGAAGGCGGCGCCGACAGCCACCCTGACGGAGGCCGGCGAAATGTCGGCGCTCTCCGAACTCGTCGGTCATGCGCGCCGCCATGTCGAAATGGTCTCCGGGGCGGCGATGGAGTTTCCCGGCGAAGTCGAGACCGCGTCTGAAGTCGTCGAACGCGAGGTCGCGCCGACGGGCTGGCTGCTGATTACGACGGAGGTCATTGCCCTTTTTCTCACCGGAGCGATTGTCGAGCTGCTGTTCCGTCTTATCGTGCCGAAACCGCGAATCCGACGGACCGACGACGAGGTCGTCACCGTTGCCCACCACGCTGCGGCAAATCTGCTTTATCGCGTCGTTCCCGCAATCGTTTTTGCGATGGCGACACTGGTGCCTTTGCTCGCTTTCAACTGGCCTCCGATCACGCGGTCCATGGCCATCGCGATTGCAGTCGCACTCATCGTCGCCCGCTTTACCGTCGCGCTCGGGCGGCTCCTGGTCGCCCTCGTTACCTTGCCGCGTGCGGATGGCGAGCGCCAGATTTCGCGCGCCAGGGGGCTTGTCTGGTTCCGGCGTTGCGCGACCTTCGCGATCTACTTCGCATTCGGCTGGGCGGTGATCCAACTGATGGTGCCGCTCGGCTTTTCCGAGGGCGCGCGCTACTTTGTCGGCTACATTCTCGGCATCGGGCTCTTCGCCATCGCAGTGGAGGCGATCTGGCACCGTCCGGTGGAGGAGGGAGAGCATCGCAGCTTCACCGTTTCCTGGGGGCTGACGCTCTATTTCGCTTTCCTTTGGCTTCTCTGGGTTTCAGGGTTCAACCTGCTGCTCTGGCTCGGGATCTATGCCGTGCTCCTGCCGCGTGCTCTCTCGGTTGCAACGCTGGCCGTTCGTTCCCTGCACCAGGCCGAGGCGGGCTTTCTCGCCGGGCGCCGGATTGCGACTGTGCTTCTCGACCGTGGCGTTCGAGCCCTTATCATCACGGCCGCGGCTTTCTGGCTTGGCCGCATGATCGGGCTTGCGGCCGATCGCATGGCCGCCGGCGAGACCATGCTCGATCGGCTTGCCCGTGGCGCGATCGGCGGCATCGTCATCCTGCTCGCTGCCGATCTGTTGTGGCACCTGGCGCGCGCATACATCAACGGCAAGCTCGATGACTCCAGGATCGAAGGCGCGATAACGGATGAGGAAAAAGCCAGCCGCGCCCGCCTGCAGACATTGCTGCCGATCTTCCGCAATATCCTCGCCGTGGTCATTGCTGTCATTGCTGTACTGATGGTGCTGTCGGGCCTCGGGGTCGAAATTGGCCCGCTGATCGCCGGTGCCGGCGTGGTCGGCGTCGCCGTGGGCTTCGGCGCACAGACCATCGTGAAGGATGTCATCAGCGGCATGTTCTATCTTTGGGACGATGCCTTCCGTGTCGGCGAGTATATCGAGAGCGGTAGCCACAAGGGCGTTGTTGAAGCCTTCAGCCTGCGCTCGGTGCGGCTGAGGCATCACCGCGGGCCGCTGACGACGGTGCCGTTCGGCGAACTCGGCGCGGTCAGGAACCTCAACCGAGACTGGACGATCGACAAGATTACCCTGAACGTCACCTACGACACCGACCTCGTGAAGGCGAAGAAGGTGATCAAGCAGATCGGACAGCAACTGCTGGATAATCCCGACTACAGTCCGCACATCATCGAGACGCTGAAGATGAAGGGCGTGGAACAGTTCGGCGAGTTCGCGATTGTCATCCGGCTGGCAATGATGACCAAGCCCGGCGAGCAATTCGTCATCCGACGCAATGCCCTGGCCATGATCCGCAACGCCTTCAAGGAAAACGGCATCGAGTTTGCTGTGCCGACGGTGCAGGTTTCGAGCGAAGGGCACGAGTCCGAGGCGCATGCAGCCGCCGCCCGCCATCTTTCGCAACGCTCGAATTCAGATGAGCCCGCGGCGTAGCATCCGGGACTCGCTTATCGGAGCGGGCTAGCCTCGTTTAGTGCTTTTTGCCGCTCCAACCCTGTCAACGTTACGAAATTGCAATGTGCGCCGGCGTGCCCTGCGCCAAATTTGCCCCAATTGGAGATGAAGCAGGCGAGATCGGCGGTTCAGGGTAGGGCAGGCTGCGCACTCATAGAGCTTGCGTGCCGCGCATGTTACGTGTTTCGGACATGATTCCCACCAAACTGGAATATTGCGGCGGTACGAGATGTCGGGACACGGCAAGTTAGAAGAAATCGAAGACGCCGACGAATCGTCGGTACGTGGATTCTTCAGGCGCTACCGTGCGCACCTGACAGCGCTGGCGACGCTCGCGCTGTTCTGTCTCGTCGGCTTCGCAATCGTGCAACTGACGAACGAAGTGCGATATGACGACGTCGTTCAGGCGCTGGCCGACACCAAGGTCAGCTCGATTTTTCTGGCCCTCCTGTTCACCGGCATGAGCTTTCTTGCCCTCGTTTTCTATGACGTCAATGCCATTGAATATGTTGGCCGCAAGCTGCCATTTCCGCAGGTGGCGCTGACCGCCTTCAGCGCCTATGCGGTCGGCAATACGGCGGGCTTCGGGGCGCTGAGCGGCGGTGCAATCCGCTATCGCGCCTATTCGCGCCTCGGCCTGACGCCTGAGGAGATTGGCCGGGTCATCGCATTCGTGACGCTGTCGTTCGGCCTCGGGCTTGCGGGCGTTGCCGCTATCTCGCTCCTGATCATCGCCGATGAAATCGCGCCTCTGATCAATGTCGGCAGCCTGACCCTGCGGCTGATGGCCGGTATGGTCATTGCCGGCCTCGGCGTCATCATGTTCCTGGGACGCGAGGGGCGCGCAGTCCACCTCGGTCCCGTCTCGGTCCGATTGCCGGACTCGCGCACATGGTCGCGGCAGTTCCTGGTGACCGCCTTCGACATCGCCGCCTCGGCGACCGTCCTTTATGTCTTGCTGCCACAGGCCGCGATCAGCTGGCCGGTATTCCTGGCTGTCTATGCCATTGCGGTTGGGCTTGGAGTGTTGAGCCATGTACCGGCCGGCCTCGGTGTGTTCGAGACCGTTATCATCGCTTCGCTTGGCAGCGCAGTGAACATCGACGCAGTGCTTGGTTCGCTGGTTCTCTACCGCCTGATCTATCACGTTCTGCCGTTGCTGATCGCTGTGCTGGCCGTCTCGGCAACCGAGCTTCGCCGGTTTGCCGATCACCCGGTTGCGTCAGGCATCCGACGGATCGGCATCCGGCTGATGCCGCAGTTGCTCTCGACCCTATCGCTCCTCCTCGGCGTCATGTTGATCTTTTCGAGCGTGACGCCGACGCCGGACCAGAATCTCGAGTTTCTTGCGAACTACCTGCCGTTGCCGCTCGTCGAGGGGGCGCATTTCCTCTCCAGCCTGCTCGGGCTGACACTGGTCGTTGCGGCACGCGGTCTCGGCCAGAAGCTCGACGGTGCCTGGTGGGTGTCGATCCTGTCGGCCGCGGCGGCGTTGACCTTGTCGCTGCTGAAGGCGATTGCACTGGTCGAGGCCTGTTTCCTCGGTTTCCTGATCTTCGGCCTGTTCGTCAGCCGCCGGCTGTTTCGCAGACATGCGTCCCTTCTCAACCAGACGCTGACGGCCTCATGGCTGACGGCGATCGCCGTGATCTGCGTCGGTGCGATCGTGATCCTGCTCTTCGTCTATCGTGACGTCGAATACAGCAACGAGCTCTGGTGGCAGTTCGAATTTGCCGGCGAGGCCCCGCGCGGTCTGCGCGCCGTGCTCGGCCTTACGATCATTTCCTCGGCGATTGCGATCTTCAGTCTGCTCCGTCCGGCGACGGTCAAGCCGGAACCTGCTTCCACCGACGCGTTGCAGCGGGCGGTCGGTATCGTCGAGAAGCAGCGCTTTGCCGACGCCAATCTGGTGCGCATGGGCGACAAGAGCATCATGTTCTCGGAGAAAGGCGACGCTTTCATCATGTATGGAAGGCAGGGGCGCTCCTGGATCGCTCTTTTCGATCCGATCGGGGAGCGCAGCGCCATTCCAGAGCTGGTCTGGCGTTTCGTGGAGTCCGCACGCGCCGCCGGCTGCCGCGCAGTCTTTTACCAGATCTCTCCGGCGCTTCTTTCGCATTGTGCCGATGCAGGGCTGCGTGCCTTCAAGCTCGGCGAGCTTGCCGTTGCCGATTTGAAAACCTTCGAGATGAAGGGCGGCAAGTGGGCAAACCTGCGGCAAACCGCGAGCCGCGCGCAACGCGACGGCCTTGAATTCGAGGTTATCGCGCCGGAAGACGTTCCCGCCGCAATGGATGAGCTTGGCTCGGTTTCGAATGCGTGGCTCGAGGATCACAATGCCAAGGAGAAGGGTTTCTCGCTCGGTGCGTTCGATCCAGACTATATCGTTGCCCAACCCGTCGGCATCCTGAAGCGCGAAGGCAGGATCGTGGCCTTCGCCAACATCCTGATCACCGCCGCGAAGGACGAGGGGACCATCGACCTGATGCGGTTCTCCCCGGATGCGCCGAAAGGGTCGATGGACTTCCTCTTTGTCCAGATCATGGAATATCTGCGCGACCAGGGGTTTGCGCATTTCAATCTCGGCATGGCGCCGCTTTCGGGCATGTCGAAGCGCGAGATGGCGCCGGTCTGGGACCGCGTCGGCAGCACCGTCTTCGAACACGGCGAGCGGTTTTATAACTTCAAGGGCCTCAGGGCCTTCAAATCAAAGTTCCATCCGCACTGGCATCCGCGGTATCTTGCGGTTTCGGGTGGAGGCAATCCGATGATCGCTCTGATGGACGCAACATTCCTGATCGGCGGCGGATTGAGAGGGGTAGTGAGGAAATGATGAAAAGACACCTTCTTGCAGCCGTCTGCGCCCTGTCGCTGTCCGTTCCGGCGGCAATGGCGGCGACCGAGACGACACAGAGCTTCGAGACCGGGCTCATTCCTTCGCCGCATATTTTCCTGCCCGAAGGCGACGTGAAAGGCGCCGTTGTGCTGATCTCGGATGGCGCCGGCTGGGGCGATAATGAGAAGGCAGAGGCAAACCGTCTCGTCGAGCAGGGAGCCGTCGTCATTGGCATCGATTTCGTGGCCTATATGGAGGCGCTCAGAAACTACGACGTCAGCCAGAATGACGGCTGCATCTACATGGTGTCCGATCTTGAATCGCTGAGCCAGCAGGTACAGCGCGCGGCGGGCAACAGTGCATACCATCTGCCGATCGTTGCCGGCGTCGGCGAGGGCGGTGCGCTGGCGCTGGCGATCGCGGCGCAGACCCCGGATGCGACGATCGGCCAGACGCTGGCGATCGATCCAGTTGCCGGGATTCCGCTTACCAAGGAACTGTGCACGCCGGCGAAGAAGCAAACGGTCGGCGACCGCATGATCTATGGGCTCAGCGAAACATCGCTGCCGGACCCGATCATCGCCTCGTTTACGGCGGCAGCACAAAAGGAGGGCCGTGCGCATGTCGAAGAACTCAAGAAGCAGCACTCGGACATCGATATCCGCGATTCCGGGGACGATGCCCAGACGACGCTTGCCGACACGCTCTCGGACCTGATCGACGCCTCCGGCAGTGCTGACAATCCGCTCGGCCTCCCGCTCACCATTCTCGATGCCAAGCCGGCTTTCGACACGATGGCGGTCATCTACTCCGGTGATGGCGGGTGGCGCGATATCGACAAGGAGGTTGGTGCGGCGCTGCAGAAGCAGGGTGTGCCGGTCGTCGGCATCGACTCGCTGCATTACTTCTGGTCGGAGCGCCAGCCGCAGCAGACGGCGGACGATCTCGGCAAGATTATCGAGCTTTATCGCAAGCAGTGGAAGGTGAAGCACGTTCTGCTGATCGGCTATTCCTTCGGCGCCGATGTCGTGCCTGCCGCGTTTACGCGCCTGAAGCCGGCCGCCAAGGCAACCGTCGCGCAGATGTCGCTCCTGTCCCTGTCGCATGAGGTCGATTACCAGATCTCCGTCATGGGCTGGCTCGGCCAGAAGACGGAAGGTGCGGGCGGCGATCCGGTTGATGACCTGAAGAAGGTCGACCCCAAGATCGTCCAGTGCATCTACGGAAAGGAAGATGACGACGAGGTGGCCTGCCCTGATCTCAAGGACAGCGGTGCCGATGTGATTGCCCTTGCCGGCGATCACCACTTCGATGAGAACTATGAGCTCTTGAGCAAGACGATCATCGATGGGCTGAAGGCGCGGCTTCAGGACTAGGCTGCGTCGCGCCGCCCCAGGCTAGCGCATCAACTGCTCTTCACTCCAGCCGAGAGCGGCGATATCGCCGCTCCGGAAGCGACCATCATCGGCAACGATGAATTCATCGAGCTGCGGTGGATGTACGCTCGTTCCTGCCAACATCGCATGAACCTGGCCGCGATGATGCGTCTGGTGTTGGAACAGGTGGTTCAAAACGTCTTCCATCCGCTCGCGCTGAATGCGCCCCGAACGATGGATCTCGGTCGTCGACGCCAGCTTTTCCGGCGTTGCCGGCTCGCAAAGCGCGACCAGCCGACGATCGACTTTGGCCTGCTCTGCGGCAAGCGCCGCGATGTCGTCGAATGGCTCCTCGACATCCCAGGCGGTAGGCCCAAGCATGCCGCCTTCGAGCGCATCAACGTAAAACCAGTCGACCGTCAGAATATGGTTGAGCGTCGCCTTGATCGACGGAAAGAAGCTTACGCGTGCCGCCTCGAACTCTCCCGGCTTCAACCTGCTGCAGGCTTCATGCAGGCGATGGTTCGCAAGCGCATTGTTATAGGCAAGCTTCCGTGTGGTCCTGCATGGGTCGAAAGTCGGCATCGGTAACTCCGTTTCTTGACGGGCAACCCGCAAGGGTCAGTCGTCCTCCTGGAACAAGCGAAACTGTGCCGCTTCCAGATCCTTTGGGGGCTGCATGCCAAGGTGCTTCCAGGCCGTCGCGGTCAGGACGCGGCCGCGTGGGGTGCGCTGAATGAAACCCTGCTGAATCATGTAGGGCTCGATGATGTCCTCGATCGCGTCGCGTGGTTCGGAAAGCCCTGCGGCGATGGTTTCGATGCCGACGGGGCCGCCGCCGAAATTGACCGCGATCATGTTGAGGTAGCGCTTGTCGAGCTGGTCGAGGCCCATGTTGTCGACGAGCAGCCGGGTCAGCGCCTCATCGGCAATCTCGCGGGTGACGGCTTCAGCCTTCGCCACTTCCGCGAAATCGCGCACGCGCCGCAGCAGGCGACCGGCAATACGCGGCGTTCCACGAGCGCGCCGGGCGATTTCCCGTGCACCCTCGTCGGTCATGGGCAGGTTCATCAGGCGTGCGCCGCGTCGAACGATCAGCTCCAATTCCTCGACGGTATAGAAGCTCAGGCGGACGGGAATGCCGAAACGGTCGCGAAGCGGCGTGGTCAAAAGGCCAAGGCGGGTCGTTGCTGCAACGAGGGTGAATTTCGACAGGTCGATCTTGACAGAGCGCGCGGCTGGTCCTTCGCCGATGATGAGGTCGAGCTGGAAATCCTCCATCGCGGGGTAGAGGATTTCCTCGACGGCCGGGTTGAGCCGGTGAATTTCGTCGATGAAGAGCACGTCGCGCTCTTCGAGATTGGTCAGTAGAGCGGCGAGATCGCCCGCCTTGGCAATAACCGGACCGGACGTCGAGCGGAAATTGACGCCGAGTTCCTTCGCCATGATCTGCGCGAGCGTCGTCTTGCCGAGGCCGGGCGGGCCAACGAAAAGGACGTGATCCAGCGCCTCACCACGGTTCTTCGCCGCCTCGATGAACACCTTCAGGTTTGCGCGCGCTTCCGCCTGGCCGGTGAACTCGTCCAGCGACTGCGGCCGCAGCGTCACATCCAGGTCTTCGCCTCGTTTCTCGGCCGATATCAGGCGCGCGGCTTCACTCATGCTGGCATTTCCCAATCTTCAAACGCTCGTGACCAATACACCAAGCCGAACGCTTTTGGCACCCGCTCGGGCAATTGGATCAGCGAGCCAGTTCCTTCAACCCAAGGCGGATGAGCTTGGCGCTGTCGGCGCCTTCACCGGCGGTCTTCATTGCGGCGGCAACGGCATTGGCAGCCTGGTCGCGGGAATAGCCGAGGTTCGTCAGCGCGGATACCGCGTCGGCGACAGGGGCAGCGGCAACACCTTCACCGAGCTCCTGCTTGAGGCCGATGGTGGCCGACGCTTCTCCGGCGAAGGTCGGCGCCTTGTTCTTCAATTCGGTGACGATGCGCACGGCAACCTTGGGACCAACGCCCTGAGCGCGGGCGACTGCCGTGCGATCCTGCAGCGCGATGGCGTTCGCCAGTTCGCTGGGAGGCAGGGTCGAAAGGACGGCGAGAGCCACCCTTGCACCAACGCCCTGTACGCTCTGCAGGAGAATGAACCACTCTCTCTCGAGCGCGGTCATGAAGCCGAAGAGCTTCAGCTGGTCTTCGCGAACATAGGTCTCGATGAAAAGCACACAGGCCTCGCCCACCGAGCCGAGGCGGGAGAGCGTGCGCGCCGAGCAGAAGGCGACGTAGCAGACGCCGTGGACATCGACGAGGACGTAGTCATCGCCGATTTCATCGATGGTGCCTTTGAGCTTGCCGATCATGCAAATGGTCCGTTCGGTGGGTTTTCAGTGAAGATTAGCCGGCAAGCGCCGCCTGCCGCATGCGGCTGCTGCCGCGGTTATGAGCGTGGCAGATGGCGATGGCCAGCGCATCAGCCGCGTCGTTGCCCTTGAATTCGACCTTGGGCATCAGGATTTTCAGCATCATGTGGATCTGCTGCTTCTCGCCGTGGCCGACACCGATGACCGCCTTCTTGACAGCGTTTGGCGCATATTCGGCGACGGGCAAACCGGCGCGGGCAGGGACCAGCATGGCAATGCCGCGTGCCTGCCCGAGTTTCAGCGTTGCAACGGCGTCCTTGTTGACGAAGGTTTGTTCGACGGCAGCCTCGTCAGGCTGATAGCTGTGCACGACTTCCGCCAGGCCATCGTGCAGCTGGCAAAGGCGCGAGGCCAGGTCCAGGTCGCCGTCCGAGGTGACCGTACCGGACGCGACGAAGCGCAAGGAATTGCCGAGCGTGTCGATAATTCCCCAGCCCGTGCGGCGCAGGCCCGGATCAACGCCGATGATGCGAATCGTATTTTGCATGCTTCACCCTATTGCACTCGCCAAATAACTGCCATCGATATGTGAACAAAACAAAAACATTCCTTGTTTTTGCCACGCGCTGTTTACGGCAATTTAAGCTCCATAGCCGACTTTTGATCCACAAAATGTCAGAGGAACTCCCTTCTCAGGAAGGCAAGGTTCCCGTTTTCTGTTTTCAGGTCAGCCGGCAGGATGTTCCACGCTCTGCCGGTATGAGCCGTTCCGGAAGGGTTCATCGTTCATGGTTCAGAGATTTAAATCCCTGTCCTTCAAGGTCATCGCGACATTTATACTGCTGACCGCACTGTCGATTGCGGTCATCAACGTGCTTGCTTACTTCGCCAGCAGCCGCATTTCCGGTGAGCAGGCACTCAAGGCCAAGGAGAGCGTCCTGATCTTCCGCGGCGACATGCTGCAGGATCAGCTTGAGCAGTTGGAAAACCAGGCGAACTCGATTGCGCGCATCGAAGCGTTGCAGATGTCGATTACAAGCCTGAAGAGCGGTTGGAAGACAATCGAGAAGACGTCGGGTGATGCGCGCGCCGAATTGAAGAAGGTGTTCATCACCAACAATCCGAACCCGGCCGACCAGCGCGAAAAACTGGTGAAGCCGCAGGCACCAAGCGGCTTCTACTACTCCAACCATGAAACGACGCAGGGTGAAGTGGCCCGCGACCTGGAGAATACCGCCTTCAGCGACCTGCTGATCGCCGATCTCGATGGCAACGTCCTCTACTCCTACGAGAAGAACGACGATTTCGCGGAGAACCTGAAGACCGATGCATGGAAGGCGACCGGCGCCGGCCTTGCCTTCGCCAAGGCGATCGCCAACACCGCAAAGGCGACTGACGATTCCGCCCCCACCGGCTTTTCCGGTCTTCGCGTCGACGCGGCGAACGGCAAGTCGGCAAT
Source organism: Rhizobium sp. 10N414 (assembly GCF_056394785.1). NCBI lineage: Bacteria > Pseudomonadati > Pseudomonadota > Alphaproteobacteria > Hyphomicrobiales > Rhizobiaceae > Rhizobium > Rhizobium sp. 10N414. The sequence continues at coordinate 56,231 of NZ_JBFTIN010000019.1, forward strand.
CTTCTATGCCGTGCCGATCGTCAAGCTCGGCGCGGCGAAGGGCGTGATGCTCTTCAAGGTCCGCGACAACATCATCACCAGCATTCTCGCCAAGGGCATCGTGTCCGGTAGCACGGCGCAAGCCGCTATCATCTCGGATGACGGATCGGCGATCGGCGTAAGCTCGTCCGGCCAGCTGGCAACGCTCGATACCACGCCTTTCACCTTCGCGAAGGACGCGCTGTCGGCCAAGGGCATGACGGTCGACGACTTCGATCGCGCCGATGGCTCGGCACGAGCCTATGTTCGCGGCATCGATTATCAGGGCTCCCGCTTCCTCGTCGTGGAAAGCGTCCGCATCAGCGAACTCAATGCTGGCTCGCTGGAGATCGCCACGCTCCTGACGATGATTGCGTTTGGTGTTCTGATCATCATGGCCGTGGCAACCTGGGCCATCACCAAGCTGCTGTTCTCGCCGCTTGCCCGGCTCGCGGACGTCACGCGTGACGTCGCCGACGGCAACCTCGAAGTCGAGATCGGCAGCCAGAACCGCGGCGACGAAATCGGCACGATGGCCAAGGCATTGGCGCGGTTCAAGCAGTCGCTTGTCGAGAGCCGCGACCTGGAAGCTGCCAGCAACGAAACGCGGGCTCGCGCGGAGCGGGATCGCCAGCAGCACATGGCTGAGCGCGAGGCGGAAGCACGGACCCTGCAGGAAGTCGTCCAGGCGATCGACGAGGGCCTGCATCACCTTGCCAACGGCGATCTTGCCCATCAGATCGAGACCCGCTTCCCGAACGAACTCGAAGGCCTCCGGGTCAACTTCAACGAGGCGCTGGCTACCCTCAGCGAAACGATGACGGCGATCGGCGGCAACTCCATGGCCGTGCGTTCGGGTTCCGAGGAAATGCGCACCGGTGCCGATGAGCTTGCCGGTCGGACCGAGCGGCAGGCCGCCTCTATCACCGAGACCGCGAATGCGATCGATGCGATCACCCAGTCGGTCCGCGTTCAGATCGAGCGTGCGGAGCAGGCCGAACGCATCGCCCGCGACGCCAAGCGGGAGACGACCGGCTCCAGCCAGATCATGCGCGAGACAATTGCCGCGATGGAGGCGATCCAGGCGTCGTCGCGCCAGATCAATTCGATCATCGCCGTTATCGATGCGATCGCCTTCCAGACCAACCTGCTGGCGCTCAATGCCGGCGTCGAGGCTGCACGGGCAGGCGAGTCCGGTAAGGGCTTCGCCGTGGTCGCCATGGAAGTGCGCGAACTGGCACAGCGTTCATCGAGTGCCGCAAAGGAAATCTCGAGCCTCTTGCAGAAGTCCACGCATGAAGTGGAGATGGGCGTGTCGCTCGTCGAGCGTGCCGGCGACGCGCTGACGGGGATCGGCAGCCATGTGGAGGCAATCAACGGCCAGATCAGCGAGATCATGGAAACGACGCGCGAGGAAGCCGACACCCTGCGTCAAATCAACTCCGCGGTCTCAGAGCTTGATGCGATGACGCAGCAGAATGCCGCCATGGTCGAGGAAACGACGGCTGCGATCCATCGGCTCGCGACCGAAGCGGTCGAAATGGACCGGCAGCTGGCGAATTTCACGCTGGCGCAGGCGGAACATCACCAGGGCGCCGAGGTACACCTGCTGCGACGTCGGGCTTGAACCGCGATCGGCAGATGAACGAGGGCCGGGAGACCGGCCCTTTTTCTTTCCCGCTCGTTTGGAATGGGCCGAGCGGCCACCTACATAGACCTGTCCTTCCAATTACCGACAGGCATCGTCATGGTTCCCTTCTCCATTCTCGATCTCTCTCCTGTTCCAGAAGGCGGGACGATCCGCCAGTCGCTCGAGAGTTCGGCGCGCATGGCGCAGAAGGCCGAAGGGTTCGGGTACAACCGCTTCTGGCTTGCGGAACATCACGGCATGCCGGGTATTGCCAGCGCGGCGACGGCGGTCGTGATCGGCCACGTCGGCGCGGCAACCAAGCGGATCCGCATCGGCTCGGGCGGCATCATGCTGCCGAACCACTCGCCGCTTGTCATTGCAGAGCAATTCGGAACGCTGGAAGCGCTGTTTCCGGGCCGCGTCGATCTCGGCCTGGGGCGTGCGCCCGGCACCGACATGCGGACCGCCCAGGCCCTGCGGCGCAATCTCGATGCGGGGGCCCAGAGCTTTCCGAACGACGTGGTCGAATTGCAGCAGTTGCTGGGCACGCCGATCGAGAACCAGGCGATCCTTGCGGTTCCCGGCATGAATTCCAACGTTCCGATCTGGCTTCTGGGTTCCAGCCTCTACAGCGCGCAGCTCGCCGCGATGTTGGGGCTGCCTTATGCCTTCGCCTCGCATTTTGCGCCGGACTCGCTGCTTGATGCCATTGACATCTATCGCAGCCGCTTCACACCTTCCGCCATGCTCGACAAGCCCTATGTCATGGTTGGTGTCATGGGGTCCGTTGCCGCAACGGATGAGGAGGCGCAATACCATTTCACCTCGGCCCAGCAGCAGTTCGTCAATCTGCGCCGCAATGTGCGTGGCCAGTTTCCGCGGCCGGTCGCCGATATGGGGAGCTTCTGGTCCCCGATGGAGAAGCTGACGGTCGAGCACACGCTGCGCTATGCCGTCGTCGGGTCGCCGAAGACCGCGGAGGCAAAGCTCACCGAATTCCTTGCCGAGACGCAGGCGGATGAAGTGATCATCTCCATGCCGATCCACGATATCGAGGCGAGATTGAAATCGGTCGAGCTTTTCGCCGGGCTTGGAAACTTCCTTCGCGCTGCGGCCTAATGCCGCGCATCGCGGGCGCTTCGTGGCCTACAGCCATTTGTGCGAATTGACTTAACGCAGCCGGACCATAGCTTTGCTTGATCACACATGTCGTTTACACAGCGTTGTGGCGACGCAAGTGTGATGGACGGCGCACGCCGCAAATCGCGCGCGCGGCCGGTTTCGAGCAACCTTTGGAGGATGAGGATTGCTATGCGTTACCACGGTCTTGCTGCTTTGATTTCACTGATCTGTCTTTCCGCCTCGTCTGCAATCGCCCAAGAGGGCGACGTGGCGGCCGGGGAAACGGTCTTTAAGAAGTGCGCGGTCTGTCATATTGCCGACACCGACAAGAACAAGGTCGGGCCGTCGCTGAACCACCTGTTCGGCCGAACAGCCGGGACGCATCCGGATTTTGCCTATTCAGCGGCGATGAAGGCGGCGGGCACAGCCGGGTTGGTCTGGGACGAAGCGACTCTGCGCGATTATCTTCACGACCCAAAGTTGAAGGTTAAGGGTACGAAGATGGTGTTCGTCGGGCTGAAGGACGACGGCGATATCACCAATCTGCTAGCTTATCTCAAGCAATTCTCGAAATGAAATCAGCTTATTGATGTAGAGGCAGACGGCTCGTTGGCGTCATTTCGCGCCATTGCCGTGATGTTTTGTTTATGAGATAGTCCTAACGCAAGTGCCAGCGGATTGCGGGTAATTTCCACAGCCGGCCGGGCATTGGGAGGAACGCATGGTTGTCGTGCTGGTTCTCGGTCTGATCGTCATCGGGTCGGTGGTTTTCCACCTGCTCAGCCCGTGGTGGTGGACTCCGATCGCTTCGAACTGGAACTACATCGACAATACCATCATCATTACATTCTGGATCACCGGCATCGTCTTCGTCGCGGTGATCTCCTTCATGGCCTACTGCATCTTTCGTTTCCGCCATCGGCCGGGCAATCGGGCCGCCTACGAGCCCGAGAACAAGCGTCTGGAATGGTGGCTTGCCGGCAGCACGGCCCTTGGTGTGGCAGCGATGCTGGCGCCTGGTCTCGTCGTCTGGAACCAGTTCGTGACGGTGCCGCCGGATGCTGGCGAAATCGAAGTCGTAGGGCAGCAGTGGCTGTGGAATTTCCGGTTGCCGGGCGCCGATGGCAAGCTCGGCAGGGCAGACAATCGAGCGGTGACCGCCGACAATCCGCTCGGCGTGATCAGGAACGATCCGGCTGGCCTCGACGACATCATCATCTCAGGCGCCGAACTGCACTTGCCGATCGGCAAGTCGGTCCGCGTACACCTGCGCTCGATCGATGTGCTGCATGATTTCTACGTTCCCGAGTTCCGGGCGAAGATGGACATGATCCCCGGTTCGGTCACCTATTTTTGGTTCACGCCGACGCGGACGGGCACCTTCGAAGTGCTGTGCGCGGAGCTTTGTGGCGTCGGACATCCGCAGATGCGAGGGACTGTCGTCGTCGACGAGCCGGACGCCTACCAGGCGTGGCTCGCGCAGCAGCAGACGTTTTCGCAGCTGATGGCAGCGGTTGAACCGGCCAAGTAGGCCGGCGTTGCGGCCGGGGGAGCGGCCGTAACGGGAGGAGGAAGGAAGGCATGCGATGGTTGATATTCCAACCAGTGCCGGCGATGTTATCCCACCCGCCGAGGTGGCGGATGTTGAGCTCTATCATCCGAGGAGCTGGTGGACGAAATACGTCTTCAGTCAGGATGCCAAGGTCATTGCCATTCAGTATTCGGTGACGGCCTTTTCGATCGGTCTGGTGGCGCTGGTGCTGTCGTGGCTGATCCGCCTACAGCTCGGTTTTCCCGGCTATTTTTCCTTCATCGATGCGGATCATTATTACCAGTTCATCACCATGCACGGGATGATCATGGTGATCTATCTCCTGACCGCGCTTTTCCTCGGCGGCTTCGGCAATTACCTGATTCCGTTGATGGTCGGCGCCCGCGACATGGTGTTCCCCTATGCGAACATGCTGAGCTACTGGCTTTATCTGCTGGCCGTGATCGTGCTTGTTGCGGGCTTCTTCGCCCCTGGCGGACCGACGGGGGCCGGCTGGACGCTTTACCCGCCGCAGGCACTGACGTCAGGTACGCCAGGCGGGCGCGACTGGGGTATCATCCTGATGCTCTCGTCCCTCATCATCTTCATCATCGGCTTCACGATGGGTGGCTTGAACTATGTCGTCACCGTGCTGCAAGGGCGGGCGCGCGGCATGACGCTGATGCGGATGCCATTGACAGTATGGGGCATTTTCACAGCAACCGTCATGGCGTTGCTGGCTTTCCCGGCGCTCTTCGTCGCCGCCGTCATGATGCTGTTTGACCGGCTGCTCGGCACCAGCTTCTTCATGCCTGCGATTGTCGAAATGGGAGAGCAGCTGAAATCCGATGGCGGTAGCCCGATCCTGTTCCAGCACCTCTTCTGGTTCTTTGGGCATCCGGAAGTCTACATCGTCGCGCTTCCGGCATTCGGCATCGTCTCCGATCTTATCAGCACGCATGCGCGCAAGAACATCTTCGGCTACCGCATGATGGTCTGGGCGATCGTGATTATCGGGGCGCTGAGCTTCATCGTATGGGCGCATCACATGTATGTCAGCGGCATGAACCCGAATTTCGGGTTCTTCTTCGCCACGACAACGTTGATCATCGCCGTGCCGACCGCGATCAAGGTCTACAATTGGGTGCTGACGCTGTGGCGGGGTGATATCCACCTGACGCTGCCGATGCTGTTTGCCATCGGTTTCATCGTGACCTTCGTCAATGGCGGGCTGACCGGACTGTTCCTCGGCAACGTCGTGGTGGACGTGCCACTGTCCGATACGATGTTCGTGGTAGCGCATTTCCACATGGTGATGGGCGTCGCGCCCATCATGGTGGTCTTCGGCGCAATCTATCACTGGTATCCGAAGATTACCGGGCGGATGCTCGACGAGGTTCTCGGTCGGATCCATTTCTGGGTTACCTTCATCGGCGCCTATGCGATCTTCTTCCCCATGCATTATGTAGGCCTGGTGGGCGTGCCGAGGCGCTATTTCGAGCTTGGCGACACGGTTTTCATTCCGCCTTCGGTGCATGACCTGAACATGTTCATTTCGGTCGCGGCGCTTGTCGTCGGGGCGGCGCAGATGGTGTTCCTGTTCAATGTCATTTGGAGTCTGTTCCGCGGCCGCGAGGCCGGTGGCAATCCGTGGCGAGCGACGACGCTCGAGTGGCAGACTCCTCAGACGCCGCCCGCCCATGGCAACTGGGGCAAGGAGCTTCCGATCGTCTATCGCTGGGCCTACGACTACAGTGTACCCGGCGCTCCCGAAGACTTCATACCCCAGAACCAGCCGCCTATGGCCGGAGTGTCGAGGGCGCACACATGAGTGTGGTTCTTGTCTTTCTCGCGGGAATAGCCGCAATCGTCATCTGGTGGCTGTCCGGGCAGAGGATGATGTCGAAGCCATGGATGGAGGTCGGCACGCTTGATGATATCGCGGGACCGGCGAAGCCGCCGATCCCGACCGCCAAGATCGGCCTCGGCATTTTCCTCGCGGTGGTCGGCGCGCTCTTTTCCCTGTTGGCCAGTGCTTATCTTTCGCGAATGAGCGGTGCGGATTGGTGGGCAATGCCCGTTCCTCGGCTTCTTTGGGCGAATAGCGCTGTCTTGATCGCCAGCTGCGCGGCTCTGCAATGGGCGGTGGTTGAAGCGCGCCGGGGCGCCGATGACGGCCTGCGGCTTGCGCTTGATATAGCGCTGGCGACCGCAGTGCTCTTTCTTGCCGGGCAGGTCGTCGCCTGGCTGCAGCTGGTCGCGGCCGGATATGTCCTTGCCGATAACCCGGCAAACAGTTTCTTCTACATGCTGACGGGATTGCATGGCCTGCATATCCTCGGTGGGCTGGCAGTGCTTGCGCGAACCAGATTGCGCTTGCTCGCAGGCGGCACCGCCGCTTCCGCCAGGCTGCGCCTCGGTGTCGAGCTCTGCGCCACCTACTGGCACTTCATGCTCGTCGTGTGGCTGCTTCTCTTCGCGCTTTTTACCGGCTGGGCAAACGACTTCGTCGATCTCTGCCGCCAACTCGTTTCTTAAGGGGTGGAAGATGGCCGAACTGACCCGAATGCAAACCGACGACGTCGCCATGGGGCCGCCCGCCGGCCTGCGCGGCGTGGCGGCCGACTTTGCCTCGGACCAGCGGGCGTTCAAGAACGTCTCCTGGGGCAAGGCCATGATGTGGATCTTTCTCCTCAGCGATACTTTTATCTTCGGCTGCTTCCTGCTGGCCTATATGACCGCGCGGATGTCGACGCCGGTTCCGTGGCCTAATCCGAGCGAGGTCTTCGCGCTCAATATCGGCGGCCAGGAGGTCCCGCTGATCCTCATCGCGATCATGACCTTCATCCTGATCAGCAGCAGTGGCACGATGGCCATGGCTGTCAATTTCGGTTATCGCCGCGAGCGCGGGAAAACGGCCGCTTTGCTGCTTCTGACCGCCGCGCTCGGCGCGACCTTTGTCGGAATGCAGGCTTTCGAATGGACGAAGCTCATCACCGAAGGCGTGCGCCCCTGGGAAAACCCGTGGGGCGCGGCACAGTTCGGATCATCCTTCTTCATGATCACCGGTTTTCACGGGACGCACGTGACCTTCGGCGTAATCTTCCTGCTGGTTACCGCGCGCAAGGTATGGCGCGGGGACTTCGATACGGGCCAGCGCGGCTTCTTCACAAGCCGCAGGGGCAGCTATGAGAACGTCGAGATCATGGGCCTGTACTGGCACTTCGTCGACCTCGTCTGGGTCTTCATCTTTGCCTTCTTCTATTTGTGGTGAGGTCGCATCCATGGCACAGGCACAAGCACACTCCGGCCAACAGCATCCGATCAGGCTCTACCTCGTCGTCTGGGGATTGCTGTTCGTCCTCAGCACCTTCTCCTATCTCGTCGATTATCTCGGTATCCAGGGCTATCCCCGCTGGACGCTCATCATCGTGTTCATGATGCTAAAGGCCGGACTGATCGTTGCCATTTTCATGCACATGGCCTGGGAACGGCTGGCGCTCGTCTACGCGATATTGCTGCCGCCGCTGCTCGTCCTCGTCTTCGTGGCGATGATGGCGTCGGAGTCGCACTACACGATCTTCACCCGGCTTGCCTTCCTCGGCGGGGCCGGTCCCTGAGTCGGCCGTTGCAGGGCTACATGATCTTCTCGTTCGGATAGACGCCCGATAGGGCGGACTGGCGAACGAACCCGCCGACGTCATGGCCGGTCACCTCGACATTGCACCATGTACCATCACATGAGCGGACGGCGACCCGGACGCGCGCCGCGAGCTTTGCAACGGCATTCGCCGAGGCGCGCGGTGTAGCGCGGATCGGCACCGGCGAGGCCATCCAGGGGCCGATCAGCGCACTACGGTGGCTGGATAGCAGCGCGCGATGCATGCAGCCGGAGATGCCATCGGCGGATGTCATTTGGCTGGAGAGCACGATGCCGAGCAAGCAGCCGGCAGCCAGCACGCCCAGCCGGTGTGCTGCACGGTATCGACGGCGTGCCATGGCCTAGTTGCAGGATGCCATGCGCTTCAGGGCAGCGGTCACCCCGTTCAGCGAATAAGTATAGGTGGTCGCCGTGCCGCGCTGGGAGACCGCTTCGACCGTCATGTCGCTACCGGAGCGCATGGCGCTGATGACATCATGCTCGCGCGATTCTTCAAGCACCCAGGCGGACTTGCCCCTGGTGAACATCGTAAACGTCTTGTCGCCGATTGCGATCTTGGCCCGGGAGCCGGGCTTCAGTTCGTAGTCCATGATCGCTTGCGGCTCATATCCGGCGCCCGGCGCCCGACCGATCACGAAGTAATTGCTGCCATGATCGACGCTTGCCGGTTGCTTGCTTGTCGGCACTGTCAGCAAATAGCACACCCTCTCGCCGCCCTTGCTGTAGGAATAGACGCCCCAGTCCTCGAACTGCTTGACCATTGTCGGCTGCGCATGGGCGGCAATTGCACCGGCAAGAGTGAAGGAGAGTACGAGAGCTATTCTTTTCATGGGCATTTTCCCCGCCGAAAGTGTGAGAGACGCTGGTCTTGGAAAAGACCGGCTGGAGCGAACGCGGCGCATTCAAGTCGGCGAGGGTTACCGAGACCTTAATGGCGGGCTGGGGGTAACGAACGTGTGACCGATCGATCGCCTGATGTGAATGGACGGCCAAAACGAAAGGCCGGTCATGTCTTCCATGGCCGGCCCGCAGGCCTAAGGCTCCTCTTCGCCTGATGTTCCGGATGTCAGTTGCCTGTCTGCCGCACCGTCTTCTGAGCGATCGCCTTGGCAAGATCGTCACGCTCCTCGCAGCCGTTCGGGCAAAGCGTCGTCAGTCGTGCGAGCTGGTCGTTCGCCTTGGCCATGTCGCCGGTCTCGACGTAGAGTTCGCCCAGATATTCGCGGGCGGCCTTGTGGTCGGGCTCGAGCTCCAGCGCCTTGGTGTAATAGGTCAGCGAGGTCCGGTAGTCTCCGGTCTTGCGCAGGGTAAAGCCAAGCAGATTGTAGACGTCTGCCTGCTGCGTATCCTCGGCAAGGCCGCGAAGCTCGTCCCGCGCCCCCTGATAATCCCCGGCAGCGATCTTGGCGCGCACCGACGTCAAATCTGGCGCGTTGGTGGATTCGATATTGTCGATGGCGAAGGCCGGAACGGCTTGGATCGCGGGAAGGGCAGCGGTTGCCGCGATCAAGGCGATCGTGCCTGCCAGAACATGTCTCTTCATGATCGTTTCTCCTTCAGTTTCTCATGCCTGGATCTTGGGGGTGAAGCCGTAGACGTTGCCGTCCTTGACGAAGGTGCCGGAGCCCGGGAACGGAAAATGCGAGCCGCAGATCGCGATCTTGTCTGCGATGACGCGGTCGATCAGCTTGCGGCGCGTCTCGATCGCCATCGGCCCGTCCTGGTCGTAGGCGCCCTGCCATTCCGGATGCGGGGCGAGCAAGGCGGGCACGTACATGATGTCGGCCGACACCATCAGCTGTTCGTTTCCGCCGTCGACGAGATAGACGGAGTGGCCGGGCGTATGTCCCGGCGCTGATATCATGCGGATGCCGGGCGCTACCTCGGCGCCGTCCTCGACGAGTTTCCAGTTCTGCCATTTCGGGAAAACATTGGCGATGCGCTGGCCGGCGGCCTTACGGCTTTCCGCAAGCTTTTCGACTCGGCCAGACTCCGTCCACCAGCTATACTCGGCTGCGTTGACGATCAGTTCGGCATCGGGAAAGACGGCCGCATTGGTGCCCTTGTCCATCAGGCCCCAGACGTGGTCCGGATGGAAATGTGAGAGCATGACCGTGTTGATCTTCCTGTAGTCGATGCCCGCCGCCGCCATGTTGGCGGGTAGGTGTGTCGCATTCGCCTGCCACTGGCCGACGCCCGATCCGGCATCCATCATGATCAGCCGGTCGCCCATCTTGAGGACGACGACGGTGAGGGGGATCGGCATGAAACCGGTCGGCAGGCCGGCCTTGGCAAGCGCCTCCTTGGTGTCTTCGATTGAGGCGTTCTTGATGAAGCCTGGGTCGTGCGGCTTTCGCCAGATACCGTCATAGATGGCGGTGACCTCGACCGATCCGACCCTATATCTGTAGAAGCCGACGCTCGGCTCGTCGGGCGTTTCGGCAAAGACGGGTGAAACGAATTCCAGTTTCGAGGCAAGGCCGAAGGCGGCGCCTGCGGCGGCGGTGCCGAGAACGGTACGGCGTGTCATGGTGAACATCGCAAGTCTCCTCTTGTCGGGTGCTATGATGCAGCGGCAACCCGACAATGGGTGCCGCCGCTGCCAGACAAGATCGAGGCCGGCCGGCAGTTATTCCCGGCATGCCGGGCAATCTTCCTAAGCCGATGAAACCGATGAGAGATTTTTCGCGACGGCATCCAGAACCCTTCCCGTGAACGCTTTTCCTCGAAAAAAATCGCGCCGGGACGGAATAAAATGACGGTCAGGACGATCTATCTTGCGGAAGGCATAAGGGCGATCCGATGCGGTCGGCCGAACCCGGGGAAGACGATGACAGAGGCTGAGATCGCGGATTTCCTTTCATTCGAATGCCAGCGCACGCCATTAGGTGCCGATCGGGCGATTGCCGGTACCGGGCGGATGGCGGCTCGCCTTCTGAAAGCCCTCTCCGCCATGATCGGCATGTCGTTGGCGATGACGCGGCCGCTGCTCGACCCGCAAGCGGCCACGATGGGGACGCCTGCCGCATCGGCCGAAACGATGCAACGCTTCCAGAAGGCCATCCTTCCGCAGCTGGACGACGCCTACAATTTCGCCCGCTTCCTCAGTCGCGATCCCGATGCTGCTGGAGATATCGTCCAGGAAGCCTTCCTGCGCGCCTATCGGAGCTTCGAAGGCTATCGCGGCGGCGATCCGCGCGCCTGGATGTTTTCGATCGTCAGAAATTGCTACCGCGCCTGGCTACTCGACGGCCGCCGGAAGGCGCATTTCGAAGTGCCGATGGCCGAGGACGTCTCGACCGGTGAAGCGGATATCGCGACTTGCCAGATCGCGTCCGACGACGACACGCCGGAAGCGTCCGTGATCCGCAAGAGCGAGTCCGAGCGCGTACGGCGGGTCATCGGCGATCTTTCCGACCCGATGCGGGAGGTGCTGGTGCTGCGGGAACTCGAGAGCCTGTCCTATCGGCAGATCGCCGAAATCATCGACGCGCCGATCGGCACCGTCATGTCCAGGCTCGCGCGGGCACGGGAGGAGTTCGGCAAAGCCTGGCTGGCCCTGGAAAAGAGCGGGGTGGCGCCATGAGCGATGAAAGCCATAGAGCCTGTCCCGAATGGAGCGACATGCTGCACGGTTTCGTCGACGGTGAGCTCGATTCGGTCCATTCGGCGCAATTCGAGGCGCATCTTGCCGGTTGCGCCTCCTGCAGCGCCGCGCTGGCAAGGGTGACTGCCATGCGGAAGGTCATCGGTGGAAACGGGGTCAAATGGCGCGCGCCGGAAGAAGTGCGTTCTCGGGTCCTAAGTAGCCTGTCCCTCGAGACTGCCGCCACCGTGGATCCGGAGAAGGCAGCTGCGGCCGAAAACGGCATCTGGCCGCGGATCTTCGCGTTCATCCGGCAATGGAGCCTTGTGCCGTCGCTTGCTGCGCTGGCCGCAAGTCTCTTCCTGTTCGTCAATCTGCCGCGTGGGATAGATATCCAAGATCAGATCGTCGCCAGCCATGTCCGCTCGCTGCTTGCCGATCACCTGGCTGATGTGCAGACCTCGGATCGACACACCGTCAAGCCCTGGTTCAACGGCAAGATCGACTTCTCTCCGCCAGTCGTCGATCTCGCGGCCCAGGGGTTTCCCCTGATCGGGGGCAGGGTCGACTACGTTGGCGGACGGGTCGTCGCGGCTCTGATCTATCGGCTCCGCGGACACGTGATTAATCTCTTTATATGGCCGGGTACGTCGACGGCACCGGGCAGCGCGGAACGCGAGGGATACAATATTAGTCGATGGTCGAGCGGCGGACTGGTGTTCTGGGCGATAACCGATGCCAGCGCCGAAGATCTTGCCGCATTCCGCAAGAATTTTATAGCGCAGGCCGGCTTGGCGCCCGAGGAAGAGCGTCCTTGAAACGAAAGCGCCGGCGGGAACAATCCGGCCGGCGCGATAACATGATGCTTCCTTGCAGGTCTCAGGCCGAAAGCTTGGCCAGAACCTCTTCGTCGACTTCGAAATTCGAGTAGACGTTCTGGACATCGTCATCGTCTTCCAGGCTGTCGATCAGCTTCAGCAGCGACTGGGCACGTTCTTCGTCGACGGGCACGTTGTTCTGGGCGCGCCAGACCGCCTTGACGGTTTCGGCTTCACCGAGCGAGCCTTCGAGGGCCTTGGCGACTTCGCCGAGGGATTCAAAGGCGCAGGTGATGTAGTGGCCTTCTTCGTCGGTCTCGACGTCGTCGGCACCGGCTTCGATCGCCGCTTCCATCATCTTGTCGGCATCGCCAGCGGACAGCTTGTAGGTGATCTCGCCAACGTGGTCGAAGGAGAAGGATACCGAGCCCGTTTCGCCAAGTGCGCCGCCGGCCTTCGTAAAGATCGAGCGGACGTTGGAGGCAGTGCGGTTGCGGTTGTCGGTCAGGGCTTCGACGATGATCGCCGTGCCGCCCGGGCCGTAACCTTCGTAACGGACTTCATCGTAGTTCTCGGCGTCGGCGCCAGCAGCCTTCTTGATGGCGCGGTCGATGTTATCCTTCGGCATGGACTGCGCCTTGGCGTTCTGGATTGCCAGACGCAGGCGGGCGTTCATCGCAGGGTCGGGCAGACCGGCCTTGGCCGCAACCGTGATTTCACGTGCGAGCTTGGAGAACATTTTCGATCGCACGGCATCCTGACGGCCCTTGCGATGCATGATGTTTTTAAACTGTGAATGGCCAGCCATGGCACCCCTGTTCACGTCGTATTGTTAGGAATGGGCCGCCTTATAAGAGCGAAATTGGCTGCATTCAAGGGAAAACGGCTCTGTCGCGCCGGTCGCCCGTGTATCCGGAATGGCGGAACAAACCCCAGGAAGTTGACGTTTCACCCACGGACCCTCGAAATGGAAGGAAGTGCTATGGCTAGTTTCAACGAGGCGCGAGAACACCCGGCACGCCAGCTCTGGGACCAGGTGAACGACATTCATGCCGGTATGCTCGGCGTGGACGGGGCCGACATGCACATGCAGCCGATGGCGCCGAACGCCGATCCGAAGACCAACACGATCTGGTTCTATACGAAATCCGATGCGGCGATCGTACGTGCGATCAAGCCGGGGACTCGGGCGCATTTCTGCGTGGTCGGCAAGGATCACGACTACCATGCCTGCCTTGCCGGCAAGATCGAGGTGCGGCCCGACCAGTCAAAGGTAGACGAGTATTGGAACTCGCTCGTCGCCGCCTGGTATGACGACGGCAAGAAGGATCCGAAGCTCACGATGCTCGCCATGCATGTCGACGACGCCGAGATCTGGGTTTCGACAGGCAATAAGCTGAAGTTCGGCTGGGAGATCGCCAAGGCCAACCTCGACGATGACAAGATGCCCGATGTCGGCATCAGGCAGCACTTGCAGTTCGCCTGAGGAGAATAGGCCCGGTGCAGTCCGGGTCTTTTACTGCATGCCCTTCGCGACATAGATCAGCGGCTTTTTCGGCAAGGCGCGCAGCGAGACGGAGATCGTGTTCGTCGGCGCGTAGCTGATGTCGAAATCGGGTCCGAACATCGACAGGAAGCTTTGCAGTGGGCGCGGCTGATGCATCGGCAGGATCAGCGAGGCGCGCAGGCGCTTGATGACGCGGCTCATGCTGTCGGAACCCATCGTCAGCCCACCATCCACCGGCACCATCACGACATCCAGCCGGCCGATGTCCGTGTAGTGGGCCTCCGTCAGTTCGTAATGCAGATGGCCGAGATGACCGATGCAGAGACCGGCAACCTCGAAGATGAAGATCGAGTTCCCATCTTGCTGCGGCGCGCCGAAGCCGCCCCTGATATCGGTTGTGACGTTGCGGATGTAGGTGTCTCCGACTACGAGGTTGATCTTGGCCTTTTCGCCCGGGACGTCGCTCCATCCATGCAGTACATATTTGATGGCCGGGTCGGTCACCAGAGTATAGTGCGAGGAATGGGCGCGGTTCATGGTGACGACCATTGGCGCCTGTGGCGGCGAGTACCAGCCGCTGTAATCGGTCGCGATCGTTACGCCGCCTGGCGTTTCAATGAGGAAGGTGGAGTGCCCGATGTAGGTCAGCGCAACCGATTGGTCGGTGGCGCCGGCACCGATGATCGGTGACGGGCCTGTGAAGCTGGCAAAGGTCGCTTGCGGGATCGATTGGGCGATGGCCTGGCACTGGCTGACGTTTCGCTGTTCCTCCTGAGCGGCGGCGGCTTCCGCGGCAACCAGGACCATCAGGCAGGCGATTGCGAAAACAAGAAAACGCGGCTTCATGCCACTTCCTCCAGCGCTCTCACGGATAGGCTCGGGAGGATGCGGCAAGGCGCAGCAGCGGTCCAGTTGAAATCCGGAGTCGCTTCTCACGTTTGCGTCATGGCGGGAAAGGCTCTAGCGCCAGAACTCCGGAATAGTCTCGGCAAGCCGGGGACCGAGACGCAGCGGAGCGATCTTTTCAGCCAGGCCGGTCGCATCGGAGATCTCAACGCCGACACCGCAGATGGTGGCAGGGCCGGTCGCTGCTTCCATGCGGCCCTTCGGCATCTTGGAGATGAACCGGTTCAGCGGCTCCTCCTTATCCATGCCGAGCGAGGAGTCGTAGTCGCCGCACATGCCGGCATCCGACATGTAGGCGGTACCACCGTTCAGGATCTGGTGGTCGGCGGTCGGCACATGTGTGTGGGTGCCGACGACGAAGCTGGCGCGGCCGTCGACGAAATGACCGAAGCACTGCTTCTCGCTTGTCGCTTCGGCATGGAAGTCGAAGATGATCGCATCGGCCTGTTCCTTGAGCGGGCAGGCATCGAGGATCGCTTCTGCAGACTTGAAGGGATCGTCGAGTTCGGGATGCATGAAGACGCGACCCATGACATTTGCGACCAGCACGCGTGCACCGTTGCGGGCGTAGAACAGCCCCGAGCCGCGGCCTGGCGTGCCCTGCGGATAGTTGGCCGGTCGCAGGAACTGGTCGTGACGCCCGGCAAATGCGACCGCTTCCTTCTGATCCCAGACGTGGTTGCCCGTCGTGACGACATCGGCGCCGGCGTTTATCGTCTCGAGGAAGATATCCTCGGTGATGCCAAAACCGCCGGCGGCGTTCTCGCCGTTGACGACGACGAAATCGAGCTTCAGGTCAGAAATGAGGCCGGGGAGGCGGTTCCAGACGGCGGTGCGTCCGGTCTTACCCACCATGTCACCCAGAAAAAGCAGTCGCATTGCTATCCAATCCAAGAGGCAAAAAAGCGCAGCCCGCTTTCCGTCAGAAGGGCGTCCAGGCTGACATCGTGCGGCTCGTCGGGCACATGTGCCACTTCCTGGCAGTCGAATGCAATGCCGATCAGCTTGGGATGCAGGCCTTTTTGCCGCAAACGGTCGATGGCGCGGTCATAATAGCCGGCACCGTAACCGATGCGGTGGCCGCGATTGTCGAAGGCGGAGAGGGGAACCAGCATGATTTCGGGATCGAGCACGGCGGCGTCCGCCGGCGGTCCCGAGGTGCCGAAGCCTGTGCTGACCAAAGGGACACCGCGCACGAGTTCGCGAAACACGATTGTCTGCTTGTCGAGGATGGCGGGCACGCAAAGCCGTGCTCCGCGCGCCTGGAACCGCGCCAGAAGCGGCCGGATGTCGGCCTCCGAGCGGATCGGCAGGAAGCCGGAAACAACGGTGCCGGGATCGAACGCGACGGCCTCGCCGGCATGCTCGGCCATGGCCAGGCTCATCTCGATGCGGGTGGCTTCCGGGATGGCGTCGCGCAGAGCGAGCCGGCCGGCACGCATTTCGGCTTTCAATTCTTTCGGGGTCATACGGTCCATCGCGCTGTTTTCAGCAGACGATAAAGGTCTTGCTGATCATTTCAACGGGACAATGCGACCTTTGACCACCCACCGGAGCCAACCAGGTCAAATCGTGATGCTGGCCGGTACGGTTGAGGCGTCGGCCTGTGCCTCAAACGCATAGGCGTTCGCGCCTGGTGCCTGCTGACCAGTCCTTGCGCGCAGCTCGCGCATGGCCTTGTCCATCAACTGCCGGACCTCCTGCAGGACGGCCTTGAACTCTTCCATCGTCTTGCGATCCTCGGCGGAGATGCCTACGGACGCCTGCTGTCCGTCTTCGACGATGCTCTTGTAGGCGTTGCGCGCAGCCGTTGCGCCGTCGGGTTCGTCTGCCTCGGTTGCGCTCGTGTCGGTGCTATCCGAAGACGTCGTTGCATCTGCGGCGGATGCGTGAGCTGTGGCGTCTGCCGAGGCTGCTCCGGTATCTTCAGTTGCGACAGAGGCATCGGCTGTGGAAGCAATGTTTGTGGCGCTGGCCGCAACAGCCGAGGCAAATTCCGCAGCAGCGGCGCTGATCTTGTGAGCGAGTTCGGCAGCAAGCCGGGCGACGACCTCCGGCGGGTAGCCGCCGCTCTTCAGCATTTCGAGTTGCTGCTTGGCTTCCTCAAGCTTGCGCGCCGCTCTGGCCTTCGCCGCTTCGGCCGAGGTGGCCATGCTCTCGCGCAGGCTTTCCTGTGCCTTTGCCGCATTCTGCAATATCTTCAGGCGCGCGCTGGTGCTGTCGGCCGATATATTGAGATTGTCGGCGGAATAGGTGTTGCGCAGGATGTTGAGCGCTGATGCGGAACCGACTTGCATACTATCCTCCGGATTGCACTATCCGGTGCAGTCTGCAACTTCAGGCTTGAGTGGGCCTGTGCCACCTATGCAAGCGTAGCGAGCGCATGGATCGTTTCATTGAACAGCGGCATGCCGCCCGGCGACCAACCGAGAGCACGGATCTTCGCCGTGTCCATCGGCGTAAGCTGCGCCTTGTCGGCGGGAAGCGGGAGCCTGTTCACGCAATCGCGCTCCCAGCGAATGTGTTCCAGGATGTCCCAGGTATCCAGCGTGACATCGGAGACGTTGAAGGTCTCGCCGGAGATACGCGCGGCGTCCGCTTCCAGCATGAGCCGTACGGCCTTGCCGACGTCTCTTCCGTGGACCTCGGTTCCGGCGCGTGATGGCAGGTGGCGGCCGGCTAGGTAATCTTCGATCAGTCTGTCCCATTTGTTCGGTCGGAGGTCGCCATAGACGCCGGTCAATCGGAGGCTGGCCGTTGTGAAGACGGGCGCCGCGAGGTGTGCGAGACTGCGCTCGGCATCAAGCTTGACCTGGCCGTAGAGGGTCTCGGGCTTGTCGGGCATGCCCTCTTTCAGTGTGGTTCCCGGTGCGTGCTCGCCGTAGGCGGCGCGGCTGGAAATGAAAACGCAGCGGCGCGTGCCGGCGCGTTTGGCTGCTTCGAAAAGCCGGACGCTGCCGTCGAGGTTGAAGCGCTTGAACGTCTCCGGGTCGTCGCCCTCGCCGCCGCGGTATTTGCCGGGCAGGTGGTGGAAGGCGGCGTGCACGAAGAAATAGGCGTCCTCGAAGGCTTCGATATGATCGTGCGCCGGATCGAGCGAGAGCGGGGCGAACTCGACCGGTCTCGAAAAGAAGCGGGGCAGGGGAGCGTGGCGGCCGCCGATGATCACGGTATAGCCGGCGGCGAGCAGTTCTTCGACGATATAGCGCCCGACGAGACCTGTTCCCCCCGATACCAATACCTTCATGCTGCCTCTTCCGGGTTCGCCATGGTCGATAGATCCGGCAGGTCATCGCCGGCATAGAATGCATGCCAAAGGTCGATCAGCGGCCGCAGTTTATCGACCTTCGGATGATTCGTCTCCCACGGCTTCTCATACTGGTAGTGCAGGACGGAAATGCTGTGCCAATCCCAAAGCTGGGGCATGGTAAACCAGACATATTGGAGCATGTTGAAATAGATCGGCAGGCCGTGCCAATCCGGGAAAAATTCCTGCAGGAAGGTCTGGTCCGTCCGCTTCCAGAACACTCCCGGCTGATCCAGTCGCTCCAGCATGCGTTGGAATGTGTCTTCAGACGGTTGCGCGACGAAGACGCCGGAGTTCAGCCGCTGGAAGTCCTCGAGGGATTCATAGACGTTCGGGGCGGCCGAAAACTCGGGATAGCGGAAGAGCTTGTCGATGTTGTGCAACACGATCGCATCGGCATCGATGAAGACGCAACTGGTGTATTCGGTCAGCTGCCAGAGGCGCAGCTTGCAGAAATTGTCGAGCGGCGAGTGAAACGCCGGCTTGCGTCCTTTCTTGAAGGGAGCCGCGGCGTGCAGATTGGATCGAGCATGACGCTGATTGAACTCGGCTGACAGCGGCAGATGCTCGACCGGCACCAGGCGGCAGTCGAGCTTTAGGAGTGGGTCGAGGCTGGCTTGGTCAACGCCCGCGGTATGGAGGACGACGATGACCGCTGGGGTAGCGGTTCGGCGCAAGGATGTTGCAAGCGCCTTGGCACCCTTGGCGTAATCGTCGTTGGTGACGAGAGTGACATAGGCGTGCCGGGGCTCACTCATGAAACGGACTTCAGCCTCTTGCCTTCCGGATCATGGTTAATCGTGGCGGCAATGTCCTTCGTCCAAGCGGAAACGGCAGGCACGCGCGACCGGTCAACGCGATAGGCAAATTTCTTGGCGACATCGACGATCTCGCTCAGAAGACCTGCCTGGAGGGTGATCGGATCGAGGCCGAGATGGCGAAATTTCTCGTTCTTGACGATGAGTTCGTTTTCCGGTGCTTCCTTGCGCGGGTTCGGTAGCCAGGCAATTTCGGCGCCGCTCATCTTTGCGATCATTTCCGCGAGATCGCGCACGCGATGCGTTTCGGTCATCTGGTTGAAGATTTCGACACGGGCTCCGCGGGCAGGCGGGTTGTTCAAGGCAAGCTCGATGCAGCGTACCGAGTCCTGAATATGGATGAAGGCGCGGGTTTGGCCGCCGGTGCCATGGACGGTCAGGGGATAGCCGATCGCCGCCTGGATGAGGAAGCGGTTCAGCACGGTGCCGTAGTCGCCGTCATAGTCGAAGCGATTGACGAGTTGAGGGTGCCGGCGTGTCTGCTCGGTATGCGTTCCCCAAACGATTCCCTGGTGCAGGTCGGTTATGCGCAGGCGGTCGTTCTTGGCGTAGAAATGGAAAAGCAACTGATCCAGGCATTTGGTCATGTGATAGATCGAGCCGGGATTGGACGGATAGAGGATTTCCTGGCAGACGGTCTCGCCGCTCGCCGTCTCGATGCCAACGGGCAGATACCCCTCGGGGATCGCCGCCCCGACCGTCGAATAGCCGTAGACGCCCATCGTGCCGAGGTGGATGAGATGTGCGTCGAGCTGGAGTTCGACAAGCGCATTCAGGAGGTTATGGGTGGCGTTAACGTTGTTGTTGACGGTGTAGTTCTTGTGGCGGTCGCTCTTCATCGAGTAGGGGGCGGCACGCTGCTCGGCAAAGTGAATGACGGCATCCGGACGGTTCTCGGCGAGCCACTTCTTCAGGAGCTCGTAGTCCTTGGCGAGGTCGATCAGGTTGAAATGAATGCGCCGGCCAGTTTCGGCGTGCCAGATGCGCGTGCGCTCCTGGATCGAGTCCATCGGGGTCAGCGACTGGACCCCGAGTTCGGTGTCGATCCACCGCCGCGAAAGATTGTCGAGGATATGGATCTCATGCCCCGCGTCCGAAAGATGCAATGATGTCGGCCAGCCGATGAATCCGTCCCCGCCCATCACTGCAATCTTCATCGCGGTGTCTCCTGCTTGAATGTCTCTGTCAAAAATTACTTAGGAAGCGTGACAATTGTTCAATGCTTGCAAGGCGGAAAGTCTTCCGCCAAAGAGGGCGCGTGGCTTTGGAGAAAATTATGGCGGACAACGGTTTTTCGATTTCGGGTGAACTCACGGAAACGGGTCACCGGCTCCTGCAGCGGGTTTATTACGAGGACACGGATTTTTCCGGCCTCGTCTACCATGCCCGCTACCTGCACTTCCTCGAGCGCGGCCGCACAGATTACCTCCGGTGCCTCGGCGTCGAGCAACGAGAGCTTATCAATGCGGACGAGGAGGGGCTTGTCTTCGTCGTCCATCGCATGGAGATCGACTTCAAGCAGCCGGCACGGATGGATGACATCCTGACGGTGCTGACCCACACCGAAAGAGCAGGCGGCGCCAAGATGGTCCTCAATCAGGAAATCCGGCGCGGCGAAACGCTGCTGATCGCCGCCAAGGTGATCATCGCCGTCATTAACGCCAATGCGAGGCCCCGAAGACTGCCGGAGACACTTGCCGAGAAGTTTCTCGAAGGCAGCAAGCCGCTCCGCGGGCCGTGAGCCGTTGCCGCGCGCAGTGCGATCAACATCCTTTGCGTGCAGCGATTCGCCCGGGTTGATCGCGAACGCTGAAAAGACACGGGATTCCGGCCTTGCATAAACATGAGTTTTGTGTGAAGGAATTCGCGCGCTGGAAGATATGCGCTGTTGTGGTCATCGAGCTAGATCTGACCAAGTAATCCAAGGGATAAATCTTTCGCCGATAGTTTCGCTGTCATGATCCGGCGCTAACGAACTGTTAACCATAATAGTGTCTTACTCGGATTGTCAGAGTTTGTGCGGTGCACGCCTTCCTTTGACCAAATTTGACGGCAAGGAAGGCGGATAAGAGCTTGGAAGCTTGACCAGGGCTTTGGGCGGCGGCCGCCAGACACTTCTTGCGAGATCACTTTGTGCCGCCCGGTCAAGTGCCGGGCGTTTGGATTCGGGGATTTTGGATCAATGGAACAAGTAGGATTGGCAGCAGCAACGGCCGACGTCAGCCTCTGGTCGCTGTTTATGCAGGCAGGTCTCGTCGTCAAGCTGGTCATGCTCGGGCTCATCGCAGCCTCGGTCTGGACCTGGGCGATCGTCATCGACAAGTATCTGGCGTATGGTCGCGCACGGCGCCAGTTCGAGAAGTTCGAGCAGGTGTTCTGGTCGGGCCAGTCGCTGGAAGAGCTCTATCGCACGCTATCGGAGCGCAACAACACCGGCCTTGCCGCGATCTTCGTTGCGGCGATGCGCGAATGGAAGAAGTCGTTTGAGCGCGGTGCGCGCTCCCCGATCGGTCTGCAGATGCGTATCGACCGCGCCATGGACGTTACGCTGGCGCGTGAATCCGAATTTCTCTCCGCCCGTCTCGGCTCGCTGGCAACGATCGGTTCGGCCGGCCCGTTCATCGGCCTCTTCGGTACGGTCGTCGGTATCATGACCTCGTTCCAGGCAATCGCCGGCTCGAAGTCGACGAACCTCGCGGTCGTTGCTCCCGGTATCGCCGAAGCGCTGCTTGCAACCGCAATTGGCCTTGTTGCCGCTATCCCGGCCGTTATCGCCTACAACAAGTTCACTGCCGACGCCGGCAAGCTTTCGGGCCGTATGGAAGGCTTCGCGGATGAATTCTCCGCCATCCTTTCGCGCCAGATCGACGAAAAACTGCAGCCGCGCCAGGCCGCGCAGTAATCGACGGGAACGGAGTCAACGATATGGGTATGGGTGCTCCAAGCGGTGGCGGTAGCGGCGGTGGTCGCGGTGGTCGTCGTCGCGGTGGCCACAGAGGTGGTGCCATCTCCGAAATCAACGTGACGCCGCTCGTCGACGTCATGCTGGTGCTTTTGATCATCTTCATGGTGGCAGCACCGATGATGACGGTCGGCGTGCCCGTCGACTTGCCGGAAACACAGGCCAAGGCGCTGAATTCCGAAACGCAGCCGATCACGATCTCGGTGAAGAACGACGGCCAGGTGTTCCTGCAGGRAACACCGATCCCGGTCGAAGAGATTGCCGCGAAGCTCGAGGCGATCGCAACGACGGGCTACAATGAACGCATCTTCGTTCGCGGCGACGCGACCGCGCCCTATGGCGTGATCGCCGACGTCATGGCTCGCATCCAGGGTGCTGGCTACAAGAACATCGGCCTCGTGACGCAGCAGAAGAAGGACCAATAGCGAACGCTATGAAGGCCAGTATCGTCACATCTGCGGCTCTGCACTGTGCACTGCTTGCCTGGGCGCTGATCTCGATCGGCTCCCCGGAGCAGTTCAAGGTCGAGGATTTCGAGGCGATGCCCGTCGACCTCGTGCCCGTCGAAGAAATGACGCAGATGCAGCAGGGCGACAAGACGGCCAAGCCGAGTGAAAAGCCGGCGCCGAAGCCGACGGCCAAGCCGACCAATGTCGAAAACGCCGAGAACATGGGCGAGAACAAGGTCGACCTCAAGGCGCCGCCGGTCCCGAACGCCAAGCCCAGCAATAACGAGAGCGCTGCTGCCCCTAAGGCCGTCGAAAAGCCTCTTCCTCAGAATGATCCCGTCCCCAACGAGGTGAAGGAGATAATGAAGGAGGAGACGGACGTCGAGCCGAAGCAGGTCGCGTCCATTACGCCGCCGAAGCCGGAAATCACCCCGCCGACGCCGCCAAAGCCAGAGGAAACGCCACAGGAACAGCCGGAGCCACCGAAGCCGGACGCCGAGGCGCTGCCGGACAAGGTTCCGACTCCGGTCGTGAAGCCGCAAGCCAAGCCGCCGGAACAGAAGCCGGCCGAAAAGCCCCCGGAGAAAAAGACCGAGGATCAGGCGAAGGCGGACGAAAAGCCGACGGACAAGAAGAAGGCCGACAAGAAGCAGGAGAAAGCGAAGTCCGCCTCCTCTAAGCAGAGCGACTTCAACGCCGACGATATCGCGGCGCTGCTGAACAAGCAGGACCCGTCGAATGGCGGAGCCAAAAGTTCGACCGAGGTTGCTTCGCTCGGTGCCAAGAAGGCCACCGGTGGCTCCAAGCTCTCGATGAGCGAGATGGATGCGCTGCGTAGTGCGATCGCCGGCAACTGGTCGGTTATCCCGGGGATGGAAGGTGCTAGCGACGTTCGCATCAAGGTCCACATGAAGCTGGACCCTGACGGTAACATCATCGGCTCACCCGAGGTCGAAGCGGTTGGCGGCACCAACGAGGCGACGCGCATGGCGTTGGCAAGCGGTGCCAAGCGTGCCGTGATGAAGTCGTCGCCCTTCACCAATCTCCCGAAAGACAAATATGACGCCTGGGGCGAAGTTATCGTCAACTTCGATCCCAGCGATCTAGCACTTTAAAATGCTGAAAGGCTTGTCCTCCATGACCAAGTGTTCCCTCATTCGCGCCTTGATGGTCGCCGTCGGCATGATAACCACTGCGGTTGTCGCCACGCCGGCCAACGCGCTTGTCGAAATCAACATCAACAAGGGCAATGTCGAGCCACTGCCGATCGCGATCACCGATTTCCTGCAAGGCGACATGGGCGCCCAGGTGTCGCAAGTGGTTGCCGCCGACCTTCAGCGCTCCGGCCTCTTTGCGCCGATCAACAAGAACGCCTTCATCGAGAAGATCTCCAACCCGGATGCCGCTCCGCGCTTCGAAGATTGGAAGGTCATCAATGCGCAGGCCCTCGTTACCGGTCGCGTGACGCAGGAAAGCGACGGGCGCCTGCGCGCCGAGTTCCGCCTTTGGGATACATTTGCCGGCACGCAGATGACGGGCCAGCAGTTCTACACCCAGCCTGAGAACTGGCGTCGCGTTGCCCATATTATCGCCGATGCGATCTACAAGCAGATCACCGGCGAAGAGGGCTACTTCGATACGCGCGTCGTCTTCGTATCCGAGTCCGGCACGAAGCAGGAGCGCAAGCGCCAGCTCGCCATCATGGACCAGGACGGCTACAACGTGCGCATGCTGACGAACGGCAGCGATCTCGTGCTGACGCCGCGCTTCTCGCCGAACCGCCAGGAAGTCACCTACATGTCCTTCGCCAACCAGCAGCCGCGGGTTTACCTGCTGCAACTGGAAACTGGACAGCGCGAAGTGGTCGGCAACTTTCCGGGCATGACCTTCTCGCCGCGCTTCTCGCCTGACGGACAGAAAGTCGTCATGAGCCTTCAGCAGGAAGGCAACGCAAACATCTACACGATGGACCTGCGTTCGCGCACCACGACGCGCCTGACGTCCACTGCTGCGATCGATACCTCGCCGTCCTATTCGCCTGATGGCAACCGCATCGTCTTCGAAAGCGACCGTGGCGGCCACCAGCAGATCTACGTGATGAATGCCGATGGCTCCGGCCAAACCCGTATCTCCTTCGGAGACGGCAACTACTCGACGCCGGTCTGGTCTCCGCGCGGCGATCTGATCGCCTTCACCAAGCAGTCGGGCGGCAAGTTCTCGATCGGCGTCATGAAGCCTGATGGTTCGGGTGAACGCATCCTGACGACGGGCTTCCACAACGAGGGCCCGACCTGGGCGCCGAACGGCCGCGTTATCATGTTCTTCCGCCAGGCAGCTGGTGCCGGCGGTCCGCAGCTCTACTCGATCGATCTGACGGGCTACAACGAGCAGCTCATCAAGACGCCGAACTTCGCTTCGGACCCGGCCTGGTCGCCGCTTCTCGAGTAGGAAAGCCTGTGGATGTGCCTTTTTGTCGCCGCAAAAATCCCTGATTGGGGCGACTGAGGGACAAATCAACCATCTGTTAACCATAATTCTTGAATGCCGATTAACCCAACGAGGTTACAGTCCGGCAACCTTAATCAAGTCGCAAGGAGACCGGCCATGAGCCGAATTCACACCCCGGCAATGAGCCGCATGCAGAATTTCGCCCGTAACCCCGTCATGATCGCGCTTGTCGCCGGTCTTGCCTTGGCCGGTTGCGCCAACAAGAAGAACATGGCGAACAGCGCTGGTGACCTGGGCCTCGGTGCCGGCGCCGCAACGCCCGGTTCTGCACAGGACTTCACCGTCAACGTCGGCGATCGTATCTTCTTCGACACCGACTCCACCTCGATCCGCGCGGACGCTTCCCAGACCCTCGACCGCCAGGCTCAGTGGCTTGCCCGCTATCCGAAGTACGCGATCACCATCGAAGGCCACGCCGACGAACGCGGCACGCGCGAATACAACCTTGCTCTCGGCGCTCGCCGTGCAGCGGCCACCAAGGATTACCTTGCTTCGCGCGGCGTTCCGGCACAGCGCATGAAGACGATCTCCTACGGCAAGGAACGCCCGGTTGCCGTCTGCGACGATATTTCCTGCTGGTCGCAGAACCGCCGGGCCGTTACAGTTCTCGGTGGCGCCGGCATGTAATTGCTGGGAAATATTACAATTTCGAAAGGCGGCTCCAACGCGGGCCGCCTTTTCTTTTTGAACACACTTTGGCCAGTTTCCGTTGCTTTTTGAAAGCAATTGGAAAAATCTCCTGTTCGTGCCAATGGGTGCGAAGAATCACAGGGACAGGACAAACCATATGAAGAAATTTGTCGTTGCGGGCATGCTGTGCCTCGCGGCCGTGGCCGGGGCGGGCCAATCGGCGAATGCGACGTCGCTTTTCGGGTGGCAGATCGGCGGCAAGGCTGCCAATCGGCAACCGCAGGCACCGGTTGTAAACGTGCAGGCGGGCGGCCCTGAGGTTCGCATCCAGCAGCTGGAAGAACAGCTGCGCCAGCTGAACGGCCGCATCGAAGAGATGAGCTTCCAGCTCCTGCAGATGCAGGAAACGATCCGCAAGGCGCAGGAAGACAACGAATTCCGCTTCCAGGAGCTGGAAAAGGGCGGCGGCAGTAGTGCCGGCAGCAGCTCCAAGACGATGAAAAAGAGCGAAGCCGATGTGCCTCCTCCGGCGCAGGGCCGGAGCGGTGGTGACGATGTCGCCCGCGTAATCCAAGCACCGCAGGGAGCCGAAACGGCTCCCTCGACCGACGTTCCGGCAAATGATGGTCTCGGCCAGCCGCCGAAGCAGCTCGGTTCGATGCAGTTCGACCAGAGCGGCAATCCGGTCGGAGGCTCGGTCAACGAGAATGCCACGGTCGGATCCGGCCCGGTTCCTGGCGTCGATTCCGGCCGTTCGTCGCAGACGGCCTCGCTCGGCAGCGAAGCCGACCAGTACAAGGCCGCCTACGGCCACGTGCTTTCCGGGGACTATTCGACGGCCGAGCAGGAGTTCACCCAGTACATCGCTCAATACCCGAGCAGCGCACGCGCGGCGGATGCCAATTTCTGGCTTGGCGAAGCGCTCTACTCGCAGGGCAAGTACAATGAGGCCGCCAAGACGTTCCTCGATGCTCACAAGAAGTATGGCAGCTCCGAAAAGGCGCCGGAAATGCTTCTCAAGCTGGGCATGTCGCTTGCGGCGCTCGACAATACGGAAACCGCATGCGCCACGCTGCGGGAAGTCTCGAAGCGTTACCCCAAGGCTTCGCGTGCCGTGATAACCAAGGTTGCCAGCGAGCAAAAGCGTCTCGCCTGCTAGGGCCTTCCGGTTTTGCGCCCGGATGGCCCCCTTCTACCTGAGACGGCAGCGCGCCGTTTCCTTGACTCGCTGATCGGGCCCTCGCGCATCCTTGTTGCGACTTCGGGCGGAAGCGATTCAACAGGCCTGCTTTTGGCTCTTGTCGAAGCGAGCAAGGCTGTACCCAACTCGAAAATCTCTCTTTGCGCTGTTACAGTGGATCATGCACTGCGGACAGAATCGGCCGAAGAGGCGCGCCAGGTTGCTGCCCTCTGCGGGTCGCTCGATATCCCGCACGTCGTTAAAGTCTGGCAGGGCGAAAAGCCCAAGGCCGGCCTCATGGCGGCTGCGCGCGACGCCCGCTACGCGCTGCTTGCCGAAGCCGCCGAGAACTTCAACGCCGACATCGTTGTAACCGCGCATACGGCAGACGATCAGCGCGAGACGCTCGCCATGCGGTGGGAGCGCTCAGAACAGCCAAGCACCGGCATCGCCGATCTCGTGCTCTTTGATCGCCGTATTTGGGTTGCCCGACCGCTGCTTAGCTGTCGGCGAGAGGCGATCCGCGAATATCTTCGCACAAGACATGTCGGCTGGATCGACGACCCAAGCAATGATGACCCGAACTATGAACGTGTGCGGATGCGATCCCGCCTCGCCGAAGAGGCGGATGCCGTCCCGGATGCGGGCGAGGCCGGTGACTTGCGCACGAGCGTCGCCGCTTCGGCGGCTAGATGGCTGGATCAGCATTTCGTTCTGCATTCTCCCTTGGTCGGCCAGGTACTCCCGGCCGGACTCACCGCGGAGAGGGGCATTCTTGATTATGCCATTGCGCGCCTTGCTGCGGTTTTCGGCGGGCAGGCGTTCCCGCTCGGACGCAAGCAGACGGACGATGTTCTGGCGCTTATCAAAAGCGATCAGCCAAATCGGATGACCGCGGGCAGGGTAGTGTTTGACCTTCGGCGCGACGGGCTTTTTCTCGTTCGTGAAAACCGTGGGATCCTGCCGTTGACGCTTGCGCCGGGCGCGCGCGGCGTCTGGGACAGGCGGTTCCTCGTTGAAAATGCAGCCCCGACGGATATCGGCGTCGTTGCCGGCGGAGCTGAGATGCAGAGCGACCGGCTACCGAGGGGCGTGCTCAGGCAGGCCCGGTCAGCGGCGCCATGCGTCGTCGACGCTGCTGGGTCCGAAGTTCCCTCTCGTGTTGCCGAGAAAGTCAGGATCAGTCCCTATTTCTCGCCGTTCGACCGTTTTTTGACACGATTTGACTTCATCTTTGCCGACAGGCTTGCGGCTGCCTTTGGAACGCGCCCCTATCCAAAACCGCCATTAGGTCTTATTGACGGAAAATCTATCTAACAGTCCAGTTTTCCTTGGCATTCACCCAAGGCAATCCTATGTTAGAGACCAAATAAGACGGTCGCCATGAGGTGGCTGTTCCAGTGCTGGGGAGTTCGATGAACCCTAACTTACGTAATTTCGCCTTGTGGGCAATCATTGCGCTTCTGCTGATTGCCCTGTTCAGCATGTTCCAGACGTCGCCGGCGCAGACCAGCTCCCGCGAGATCCCTTACTCGCAGTTCCTGCGGGAAGTGGATGCGGGCCGCGTCAAGGAAGTCGTCGTCACGGGCAACCGCGTCACCGGCACCTATGTTGAAAACGGCACCACCTTCCAGACCTATACGCCTGTTGTTGACGGCAGCCTGCTCGATCGGCTCCAGCAGAAGAACGTCCTCGTTTCGGCGCGCCCGG
Organism: Rhizobium sp. 10N414; assembly: GCF_056394785.1. Taxonomy (NCBI): domain Bacteria; kingdom Pseudomonadati; phylum Pseudomonadota; class Alphaproteobacteria; order Hyphomicrobiales; family Rhizobiaceae; genus Rhizobium; species Rhizobium sp. 10N414. The sequence continues at coordinate 84,574 of NZ_JBFTIN010000019.1, forward strand.
AGACCGATGGCTCTTCGGGCTTCCTGAGCTATATCGGTACGCTGTTGCCGATGCTGTTGATACTGGGCGTCTGGCTCTTCTTCATGCGGCAGATGCAGGGGGGCTCACGCGGTGCGATGGGCTTCGGCAAATCCAAGGCCAAGCTTCTGACCGAAGCTCATGGCCGGGTGACCTTCGATGACGTCGCAGGCGTCGACGAGGCCAAGCAAGACCTTGAGGAAATTGTCGAATTCCTGCGTGATCCGCAGAAATTCCAGCGCCTCGGCGGCAAAATTCCGCGTGGCGTTCTGTTGGTTGGCCCTCCGGGCACCGGCAAGACGCTGCTCGCCCGCTCTGTTGCAGGCGAGGCCAATGTGCCGTTCTTCACGATCTCGGGCTCCGACTTCGTCGAAATGTTCGTCGGCGTCGGCGCAAGCCGTGTCCGCGACATGTTCGAACAGGCCAAGAAGAATGCGCCCTGCATCATCTTCATCGACGAAATCGACGCTGTCGGTCGCCATCGCGGCGCCGGTCTCGGCGGCGGTAACGATGAACGTGAGCAGACGCTGAACCAGTTGCTGGTCGAGATGGATGGCTTCGAAGCAAACGAGGGCATCATCCTGATCGCGGCGACGAACCGCCCTGATGTTCTCGATCCCGCACTTCTGCGTCCGGGCCGCTTCGACCGTCAAGTGGTCGTGCCGAACCCCGACATCGTCGGTCGCGAGCGTATCCTGAAGGTTCATGCCCGCAACGTTCCGCTGGCACCGAACGTCGATCTCAAGGTTCTGGCTCGCGGTACGCCCGGCTTCTCCGGCGCGGATCTGATGAACCTCGTTAACGAAGCTGCGTTGATGGCTGCGCGCCGCAACAAGCGCGTCGTGACCATGCAGGAATTCGAGGACGCCAAGGACAAGATCATGATGGGCGCCGAGCGCCGCTCTTCGGCGATGACCGAGGCTGAAAAGAAGCTCACGGCCTATCACGAAGCCGGTCATGCGATCACCGCACTCAATGTGGCGGTCGCCGATCCGCTGCACAAGGCAACCATCATCCCCCGGGGCCGTGCGCTTGGCATGGTCATGCAGCTCCCCGAGGGCGACCGCTACTCGATGAGCTACAAGTGGATGGTCTCGCGCCTCTGCATCATGATGGGCGGCCGCGTTGCTGAGGAACTGACTTTCGGCAAGGAGAACATCACATCGGGTGCATCCTCAGACATCGAGCAAGCCACCAAGCTTGCTCGTGCGATGGTCACCCAATGGGGCTTCTCCGACGAGCTCGGCCAGGTGGCCTACGGCGAGAACCAGCAGGAGGTCTTCCTCGGCCACTCTGTTTCGCAGTCGAAGAACGTCTCCGAGGCCACCGCCCAGAAGATCGACAACGAAGTTCGCCGCCTGATCGACGAGGCCTATACCCAGGCCCGCGATATCCTCACCGACAAGCATGACGAGTTCGTCGCGCTGGCCGAAGGATTGCTCGAATACGAGACGTTGACGGGCGAGGAAATCAAGGCGCTGATTCGCGGCGAAAAGCCTTCGCGCGATCTCGGCGACGACGCGCCGCCCAGCCGCGGCTCGGCCGTTCCGAAGACCGGTAGCCGACCGGTGGCTAAGGGTGACGAGCCTGAAGCCGGCCTAGAGCCGCAGCCGCATTGATTTATCTTGAGAATGCCTGAAAGGCCGGGGTCTAGTCTGGACTCCGGCCTTTCGCGTCGGTAACGCGATGTAATGGGTTTTCTCGCGAATTTACGTGATGGTGACAGCGATTTATGTCATGCCGGTGACATAGGGAGGCTTCACTCGAAGCTCTTGTAACGACATTCGCCCGTGGCGACGTGATTTTTGCAAGTAATAATGCGCAGCCTGAAGGCGCGCTAAGGCACAGGGGTGCATATGAAAAGACGCTATTTCGGTACAGACGGTATTCGCGGTCAATCCAATGTGTTCCCAATGACACCCGACCTTGCGATGCGGGTCGGGATTGCAGTCGGAACGATCTTTCGCCGAGGCAACCACCGTCATCGCGTTGTCATAGGCAAGGACACCCGCCTTTCTGGTTATATGCTCGAAAACGCGATGGTCGCAGGCTTCACTGCTGCGGGCGTCGATGCCTTTGTTCTCGGTCCTATCCCGACGCCAGCCGTGGCGATGCTGACGCGGTCCTTGCGCGCCGACATCGGCGTCATGATCTCGGCGTCCCACAATCCCTACCAGGACAACGGCATCAAGCTATTCGGGCCAGATGGCTATAAGCTGTCGGACGATCTGGAATCGCAGATCGAGGATCTGCTTGAAAAGGATCTCTCGACGCAGCTTGCCAAAGCCGACGACATCGGCCGCGCCAAGCGTGTTGACGGCGTGCACGACCGCTATATCGAGCATGCCAAGCGCACGCTGCCGCGTGACGTCACGCTACAAGGCTTAAGGATCGCGATCGACTGCGCAAACGGAGCCGCCTACAAGGTGGCGCCCGCTGTTCTCTGGGAACTCGGCGCCGACGTCGTGACCATCGGCAACGAGCCGAACGGCACGAACATCAATCTCAATTGCGGCTCGACCAGCCCGGTTGCTCTGCAGAAGAAGGTCGATGAAGTCCGTGCCGATATCGGCATTGCGCTCGACGGCGACGCCGATCGCGTGATCATCATCGATGAGAACGGCGCTGTTGTCGACGGCGACCAGCTGATGGCTGTCATTGCCGAGAGCTTTGCCGAAAGCCAGCAGCTTCGCGGCGGCGGTATCGTTGCGACGGTGATGTCGAATCTCGGGCTGGAGCGCTTCCTCGAGGATAAGGGCCTCGGCCTCGTACGCACGATGGTCGGTGACCGCTATGTCGTCGAGCACATGCGCCAGCACAACTACAACGTCGGTGGCGAGCAGTCCGGTCACATCGTGCTGTCGGACTACGGTACGACGGGCGACGGTCTAGTGGCCGCATTGCAGATCCTTGCTGCGGTCAAGCGGACCGGCAAGACGGTGAGCGAAGTTTGCCGCCGCTTCGAGCCAGTGCCGCAGCTCCTTCGCAATGTGCGCATTTCCGGCGGCAAGCCGCTTGAAGACGCCCGTGTGCGGAAGGCAATCGCCGATGCAGAAGCCGAGCTCGGTCATAGCGGCCGCCTTGTTATCCGCCCGTCCGGCACCGAACCGCTGATCCGGGTCATGGCTGAAGGCGATGACCGCGGCCAGATCGAACGCATCGTCAATGATCTGGTTGGTATAATCGGTGGTGCGCGCGACGCCGCGTGACGTCCGTATTTGTGAACATGGCGGGCATTGTTTCGGCGTCCGGCCATGTGCGCAAGATCATGCTAAAGATTTTCTGAATTTAATCTGACATTAACTCTAATTTGTAAGACTCTGGGATGAATAAAAGCCGGGCGTGGTCGAATGACGCACGCCCGGGCATCGATTGTTTCTGGAGCATACTATGAAGAGATTTTTGATTGCCCTGGCTGCGGCGTTGACGGCAGGTGGCCCGGTTCTCGCTGCCGATCTTTATGTCGATCCGGCTCCTCCGCCCCCTCCCGCCTTCGGCGGATGGTACCTGCGCGGGGACTTGGGCATGACTAACCAGCGTCTTGGCAGTATGCAGCACGAATTGTTTGACGACGTGGAACTCCACGAATTTCCGGATGAGGGCTCATTTGACAGTGGCCTGCTCGGTGGGTTGGGCGTCGGTTATCAATTTAACCAGTGGCTCCGCGGCGATGCGATCGTTCAGTATCGCGGCAAGACCGATTTTTCCGCGCTCGATCGTTACGGTCATACCGATGCGACGGGACCCGTCTGGGATGGTACGAATGACTACGATGCTGCCAAATCGGAATGGCTGTTGATGGCGAATGCCTATGTCGACATCGGCACATGGGAAGGTATTACGCCTTATGTCGGCGCCGGCATCGGTGCCTCACGCAACACGATCTCTCGGTTCAGGGATGTCAACGTCCCGACCCAAGGCGTTGCTTATGGTGACAGTGAATCCACTTGGAACTTTGCTTGGGCGCTCCATGCCGGTATCGGCTATCAAGTGACAGATCGCCTCACCGTCGATTTTGGCTATAGCTACGTCGATCTTGGCGACGCAAAAACCGGCCCGCTCCGTTCCTACGACAACACGGTGAACACCGGCCCGATGCACTTCGACAACATTACCTCGCACGATTTCAAACTCGGCCTGCGCTATTCGCTGCAATAGCCGACACCCCATTGTTGCGAGCGCTTCGACTTCACGGCCGCCGTCAGGGCCGCCTTTTTCGTTTCTCCCCGTCCCCGATCGAAGTTAACAAACATAGTTAACCGCGCGTTAGCATCTGGTTGGAATAATGCCCGGATGGTCAGTCATGCGGGCATTTCTCTGCCCGGTCGGGAATTGCAATGAAATCGTCCACCATCATCCGCGCCACGGCGGCAAGCTTCGCTCTGTTCGGCGGTCCGGCGATGGCGGAGGAACCCCCGATTACGCAGGCACCCGAGGTCACCATTGCCGGCGATGCATCGGCAAGGGGCTGGTATCTTCGCGGTGATCTTGGCTATGCGCCGTGGACAGGAAACGAAGCGCCGGCCTACCGCTTTACTGACGCAGGGGGCGCCACTGCTGGCGGCGAATTCGATCCGGCACGTTTTTCCAGGCCGATCTCAGGCGGTGCCGGTATCGGCTATCAATTCACCGACATCTGGCGCGCCGACTTCACGGGCGACTTTTTCAAAAGCAAGTTCACCGGCACAGCCCGCACCGATTTGCCTTGTGCTGCATCCGCAGCCGTCGGAACCGGCTGCGCCTTCGGTGCGCGCGGCGATCTTCGGGCCTATGGCGTGATGGCGAACGGCTATGCCGACCTCGCGACGATTGCCGGTTTCACCCCTTATGTCGGTGCCGGGATCGGGGCGACCAATGTAAAATGGGGGAACGTGCATGCGCAACCCGCGTGCACGGATGGTGCTTCGACCTGCTCGGGAGCGGCGTTCTCCCAGCAAGAACTCAATGGCGAAAGCAGCTGGCGCTTCACTTATGCGCTGATGGCCGGCCTCAGCTATGAGGTCACGGATACCATCAAGATCGATGTCGGCTACCGCTTCTCCGACATTGCCGGCGGCAGCATGTTTACGGGTCCTTCGGGATCAAGCGGTCGCGACGACGGACTGACGCGATACGAAATCCGTGTCGGCTTGCGGATCGCTGGCTGGTAAGTCCGCGGCGCAATGACGCGCATACGCTAAAAATCTCTCTCCTAGCGACAGCGGCTGCTTGACTTCGATCCCACCGCCCTATAACGACGGCGGCGGGACACTCCTCCCCAACGAGGAGCTATCTATCTGGAAGGATAGCACATGGCGAAGACCGCAAAGCCGGACGTACGTCCGAACAATACTCATTTTTCCTCTGGCCCTTGCTCGAAGCGCCCCGGTTGGTCGCTCGAAGCCCTTTCCGATGCGGCTCTTGGCCGTTCGCACCGCGCGAAGATCGGAAAGACGAAGCTCAAGCAGGCCATTGATCTCACCCGTGACGTTCTGGAAGTGCCGGCGGATTATCGCATCGGTATCGTTCCTGCTTCCGACACTGGCGCCGTCGAAATGGCCCTCTGGTCGTTGCTCGGTGAGCGCGGCGTCGACATGGTCGCCTGGGAAAGCTTCGGCGCTGGTTGGGTTACCGACGTCGTCAAGCAGCTGAAGCTGAAAGACGTCCGCAAGATCGAAGCTGGCTACGGCGAGCTGCCGGATCTTTCCACCATCGATTTCGACCGCGACGTGGTCTTCACCTGGAACGGCACCACCTCCGGTGTTCGCGTTCCGAACGCCGATTTCATTCCGGCTGATCGCAAGGGTCTGACGATCTGCGACGCCACCTCGGCCGCTTTCGCACAGAATCTCGACTTCGCCAAGCTCGATGTAGTCACCTTCTCCTGGCAGAAGGTTCTGGGCGGCGAGGGCGCACATGGCGTCATCATCCTGTCTCCGCGCGCTGTCGAGCGTCTGCTCACCTACGCGCCGGCCTGGCCACTGCCGAAGATCTTCCGCATGACTTCGGGTGGCAAGCTGATCGAAGGCATCTTCAGCGGCGAGACCATCAACACGCCGTCCATGCTCTGCGTCGAGGACTATATCGATGCACTGCTCTGGTCGAAGGAAGTCGGCGGTCTCAAGGCCCTGATGGCCCGCGCCGATGCCAACGCCAAGGTAATCGCGGACTTCGTTGCTGCCAACGACTGGATCGCCAACCTGGCGGTGAAGCCGGAGACGGCATCCAACACGTCCGTCTGCCTGAAGATCGTCGACAAGGACGTTCTGGCGCTCGACGCCGATGGTCAGGCGAACTTCGCCAAGGGCGTCGTCAGCCTGCTCGACAAGGAAGGTGTCGCCTATGACATCGGCCACTATCGCGATGCACCGTCGGGCCTGCGCATCTGGGCAGGTGCCACGATCGAGACTGCCGACATGCAGAAGCTGATGCCGTGGCTCTCCTGGGCGTTCGCGACCCAGAAGGCGACGCTTTCCCAGGCTGCTGCCTGAGCTGATAGCATCCGGCTCCGCCGAACGGGCGGAGCCTCGTATCCCTGATTTCATCCATCGCTGAACTTTTTGAAGGAAGCCCCGCAATGGCACCTCGCGTTCTCGTATCCGACGAACTGTCGGAAACCGCTGTCCAGATCTTCCGTGATCGTGGCGTCGAAGTCGATTTCCAGCCGCAGCTCGGCAAGGACAAGGACAAGCTCTCCGAAATCATCGGCAACTACGATGGTCTCGCCATCCGCTCCGCCACCAAGGCGACGGAAAAGCTGATCGCCGCTGCGACCAATCTCAAGGTCATCGGCCGCGCCGGCATCGGCGTCGATAACGTCGATATCCCGGCCGCCTCCAAGCGAGGCATCATCGTCATGAACACGCCGTTCGGCAACTCTATCACCACGGCCGAGCATGCCATTGCGCTGATGTTCGCCGTTGCCCGCCAACTGCCCCAGGCCGATGCATCGACGCAGGCCGGCAAGTGGGAAAAGTCGAAGTTCATGGGTGTCGAAATCACCGGCAAGATGCTCGGCGTCATCGGCGCCGGAAACATCGGCGGCATCGTCTGCAAGAAGGCTATCGGCCTCGGCATGCATGTTCTGGCCTACGATCCCTTCCTGTCGGCCGAGCGCGCGCAGGAAATGGGCGTCACGAAGGTTGAGCTCGACGAGCTGCTGGCCAAGGCCGACTTCATCACGCTGCACGTTCCGATGACCGACAAGACCCGCGGTATCCTCGGCAAGGAAAACCTCGCCAAGACGAAGCCCGGCGTTCGCATCATCAACTGCGCCCGTGGTGGCCTGGTTGACGAAGCAGCGCTCGCAGAAGCCATCAAGTCCGGCCACGTCGCCGGCGCCGGCTTCGACGTCTTCGAGGTCGAGCCCGCCAAGGAGAGCCCGCTGTTCGGCCTGCCGAACGTCGTCTGCACGCCGCACCTGGGTGCGTCGACCACGGAAGCACAGGAAAACGTCGCCCTTCAGGTCGCCGAGCAGATGTCGGATTACCTCGTCAAGGGTGCGGTCTCCAACGCCATCAACATGCCGTCGATCACTGCTGAAGAAGCACCGATCCTGAAGCCGTTTATCCGGCTTGCCGACGTTCTCGGTGCTTTTGTCGGCCAGGTGTCGGAAGATCCGATCAAGGAAATCGAGATCCTGTACGATGGCGCGACGGCCACGATGAACACCAAGGCGCTGACCTCGGCTCTGCTCGCCGGCCTCATTCGCAACCAGGTCGCCGACGTCAACATGGTTTCGGCGCCGATCATGATCAAGGAAAAGGGCATCGTGCTCTCCGAGGTCAAGCGTGACAAAACCGGCGTCTACGACGGCTACATCAAGCTCACCGTCAAGACCGACACGATGACGCGTTCGATCGCCGGCACGGTCTTCTCTGACGGCAAGCCGCGCTTCATCCAGATCAAGGGCATCAACCTTGATGCCGATGTCGGTTCGCACATGGTCTACATCGCCAACACCGACGTACCCGGCATGATCGGCTTCATCGGTACGACGCTAGGCGCCGCTGGCGTCAACATTGCGAACTTCCAGCTCGGCCGCGACAAGCAGGGGGGCGATGCTATCGCGCTGCTTTACGTCGATGGTCCGATTGGCGATGAGGTTCTGGCCAAGCTGACAGCACACTCGGCGATCCGCCAGGCAAAGCCGCTGGTCTTCGCAGTCGATTGAGTTTTGCTCCCAAGGCAATGAGAAAACCCGGCGTGGGAACCTGCGCCGGGTTTTCTCGTTTTGTCTTTCGGTCGACCACGTTGATCACTGCCAGGGCGACCATCGGTCTCTTTCTACGGTTGTTGAACAACCAATTTGGGAGCTTTCATGACAAAGTCAGTCGTCGCTATCGGCCTTGCGCTCGCATCACTCATCAGCCTGTCAGCTTGCGCAAACACGGCGAACGGTCTTGCCAAGGACGGCAGGGAAGCGGGCAATGCGCTGGATGTCAGCACGCATCGCATCCTCAAGGCCGGCGCGAACTAAGTCGAGCGGCCGGCCTTGCAGGTTAAACCCGCCTGAGCAAGCGGTCTCGCGACTACTGCGGGTTCGCTGGAGCCGGAGCGGCTGGCGCCGGGGCGGCTGGCGCCGGGGCGGCTGGCGCCGGGGCGGCTGGCGCCGGGGCGGCTGGCGCCGGGGCGGCCGGAGTCTCGGTAGCCGGGGCAGCAGGAGCTGGAGCGGCAGGAGTCTCAGCTGCTGGCGGTGTCGCGGGTGCAGTCGATGCAGGTGGCGGTGACGCCGGCTCGGAAGTGGTCGGAGCCGGTGCGTTCGGTGCCGTCGCGGTCGAACCGGTTTGTGTTCTCGGCCAATAAGTGGCTGCTAATGCTACGATAACGACAATGGCTGCCAAAACAATCCATAGCGTCCTGCTCTTGGACGCCGAGGTATTCGTTGGGTTTGGTCTGTTGAAGTCATTCGTCATGTTACTCCTCCTCTCAACGTTAACGCCCCAGCGAGCGAAATGTTCCCACTGCGTGCAAATTGCGCAGCGAGACTAACGCAGAGGTTTTGTACCTGACCCGGTGCCTTTGATAATCGTAGGCGTATGAAGGGCGGGCGATGCGCAAATTTTACTGTAACGTACTTCTAATTTGCGTTCTTTCGTGGCTCGCTTCGGACCGCTGGCCAGGCCGTTGCCCAGGACTAGGCAGCCTTGGCGCGCGTTTCTTTTCGGAGTTGGAGGCTTGTGAGAACGGGTATCGTGGCAGTCTCCGTTGCAGCGTTTGCGACTGGCATACGTGGGTGGGTGCGCACTGCGGGCCGCCATATCCGGGGCGCGCTTATCGCTTTTTCGGCCTTCAGTGGAACTGCAGTCGGCTGCGCCTATGTCTATGGGCAGGTTCCGCAGCAGACCGACAGGCAAGATTTCCCTCAGCGCGAACTTGTTATCGGCACCAAGCAGGCACCGCCATTTGCGATGAAGGATGCCGATGGCAATTGGAGCGGCATTTCCATTGAGCTCTGGCGCGAGGTCGCGCAGAAGCTAGGGCTGCAGTTTCGCCTCGCCGAAGAGCCCGATGTTCAAAAACTCATCGAAGCCACATCGCGGGGCGACTACGATGTTTCCGTCGCAGCGATCACCATCACGGCCGACCGCGAACGCCGCGTGGATTTCAGTCAGCCCTTCTACGATACCGGTCTGGGGATCGCTGTGTCGGTCAACAGCGTGTCGGTGTGGCGCGAAATCACCCGGACAATGATCTCAGCGGGATTCCTGCAGGCGGCGGGAGCGCTGATCGGTATCTCCCTGCTGGTCGGCGCACTGGTGTGGCTGTTCGAGCGGCGCCACAACGACGACTTCGGCGGACCGGTCGGACGCGGTTTGGGAGCGAGCATCTGGTGGTCCGCGGAGGCCATGACGCAGGCAAGCACCGGGCATCGCGGGCCGATCACCGTTGCGGGGAGGGCGCTTGCGATCATCTGGATGGTGGTATCGATCATCACGATCGCCGTGTTCACCGCCAGCGTCACTTCCGCACTGACGACGAGGCAGATGCGCGGGCTGGTCAATGGCGTGGAGGATCTGCCGGGCGTGCGCGTTGGCACGCTTGCCAATTCGGCGACCATCGGCTTCCTGGACGGCGAGCGCATCAAGCACCGCACATTTGCCCAGGTTGCCGACGGGCTGAAGGCGCTCGAAACAGGATCGATCGATGCCTTCGTCTACGACAAGCCGCTTTTAGCGTGGACTGTGGAGCAGCATTTCTCCAGCAGCGTGCAAGTCCTGGATGTCGATTTCGAGCCCCAAAGCTACGGGCTCGCCATGCCGCTCGGCAGACCGTATCGAAAGGCAATCGACGTCGCCGTCCTTCAGGCGATTCACGATCCGCGTTGGAAACGAACGATCTTTCAGTACCTCGGAGAAAAACGATGAGCGAAAGAGCGGTGCCTGCTTAACCCCTTACCTGGCCGGCTTCAGCAGTCTCAGCGCATTGATGGTGACCAGCACCGTTGCGCCGGTATCGGCCAGGATCGCCGGCCAGAGGCCAGTGATGCCTGCGATGGTGGTCACGAGAAATGCCGCCTTCAGGCCGAGCGCGATGGTGATGTTTTGGACGATGTTGCGCATGGTGCGCTTGGAGAGCGCGATCATCGCCGCAACGTCGCTGACGCGACCATGCAGGATCGCGGCATCGGCAGTTTCGAGCGCCACATCGGTGCCGCCGCCCATGGCGATACCGACATCGGCGGTCGCAAGGGCAGGGGCGTCGTTGATGCCGTCGCCAACCTTGGCAACGATCAGGCCGCCGCGCTTCAGCTCGGTCACGATGCGTTGCTTGTCCTCCGGCATCAGTTCGGCGCGTACCTCGATGCCGAGCTGTGTGCCAATTGCTTTTGCGGTACGGTGATTGTCACCCGTTAGCATGACAGTCTTGATGCCTGCCTCGGTTAATCTCTCAAGGCCGGGCTCGGCGTCATCGCGCGGTTCGTCACGCATGGCGATGGCTCCTGCCAGCGTGTCGCCGACGATTAGTACCGAAACTGTTTTTCCATCGTCGTTGAGCGCCGTGATGCGCGCGACCTGATCCGATGAAAGAGGGATTTGTTCGCTGGCGGCTTTGGGAGACCCGAAGAATACGGGTTGGCCCTCGACGGTCCCGGTGATGCCTTTTCCTCCCAGAGCCTTGGCGTTGCTTGCTGCGGGGAGGGTGATCTCGGCGGCGGTTGCTCGCGCCAGAATTGCAAGCGCCAGCGGATGGCTGGATCCTGTCTCAAGGGCAGCGGCATATTTCAGGACTTCGCCTTCGTCCTTTCCAAACGCGATCACATCGGTCACCTGCGGCTTGCCTTCCGTCAGCGTGCCTGTTTTGTCGAATGCTACGGCAGTGACTTTGCCGAGGGTCTCGAGAACCGCGCCGCCTTTCAGCAGCAGACCGCGGCGCGCTCCAGAAGAAAGCGAGGCGGCAATCGCGGCCGGGGTCGAGATCACGAGGGCACAGGGGCAGCCGATCAGCAATATGGCGAGGCCCTTGTAAATCCATTCGTTCCAGGCGCTGCCGCCAAGAAGCGGCGGCAGGATCGCGACAAGGGCGGCAACCACGACGACGCCGGGCGTATAGTAACGAGAGAAACGGTCGATGAAGCGCTCCGTCGGCGCCTTTGATTCCTGCGCCGCTTCGACCAGCCGGACGACACGCGCAATCGTGTTGTCCGCCGCCGCTGCCGTCACCTTGACCCGAAGAGCCGCGTCGCCGTTGACGGTACCTGCAAAAACGGTGTCGCCCACGCCTTTTTGCACGGGCGTACTTTCGCCGGTGACCGGCGCTTCGTCGATTGCACTTTCGCCGGACAGGATGGTGCCATCCGCTGCGATGCGGTCGCCTGGACGAACCAGAATCGTCGAACCGACGGCGAGGCTCTCGGCGGGCACTTCCCGGGTCTTGCCATCCTCTTCGAGGAAGGCGCGTTTCGGGACCAGGGTCGCCAGCGACTGGATGCTTGCGCGTGCCTTGCCGGCGGCGATGCCTTCCAGCAGTTCGCCAACCAGAAACAGGAAGACCACGGCGGCGGCTTCCTCGCTGGCCTGGATGATCACCGCGCCAACCGCCGCGATCGTCATCAGCATCTCGATCGAAAAGGGCGTGCCAGCGAAGGCAGCGACGATTGCGCGTCGGGCGATTGGAACAAGGCCGACGAGCACTGCCATGATGAACGCGTAGGGCGCAATTGCCGGCACGAGGTGGCCGATGACGTAAGCTATAACGAGGGCTGCGCCGGCAAAGATTGTCAGCCGGCCCTTCTTGCTGTGCCACCAAGGTCCGGCCATAGGGGCCTCGTGACCGTGGAGCCCTTCCAGCGCGTCAGGCACTCTTTCCGCTACATGCTCATGACCTGCGTGATTATGCCCCGCGTGGTCGTGATTACTGTGGTCATGGTCATGGTGGGAATGGTCTGCCGGCTGTGTATCCACTGGCATCCTTCCGGTCACCTGCGAGACGGAATAGCCAAGGCTCGTCACTTTCTTTTCGATGGCGACAAGATCGCTGCTGCCGTCGTGGCGTACAGTCATCGTCCCCGCGGTCACGGAGATAGAAACGTCTTCGACACCTGGGATGCGTCGGACGGCGGTGTCAATCTTGGCTGCGCAGCTGGCGCAATCCATGCCGCCAACCCTGTAACGTTTCTCGACCGTTTCACCCATGATCCGCTTCCTTGTCAGACAGAAGCATCCTCCCTACATCCTCTAGCGACTAGAGGTGCAAGAGGAAAATCATGAAAACGATCACGATCGGCGAAGCCTCCCGGAAAAGCGGCGTCAAAGTGCCGACGATCCGCTACTACGAGAGCATCGGCCTCCTGCCGGAGCCGAACCGGAGCGAAGGCAACCAACGTTCCTACGAGCCGGCGGATCTGCGCAGGCTCGCCTTCATCCGTCATGCCCGCGAGCTTGGCTTCGAAGTGGAGGCGATCCGCACCCTCCTGACCCTGCAGGACGACCCGCACCAGTCATGCGCCTCTGCAGACGCGATCGCCAAGGCCCGCCTAATCGAAGTCGAGCAGAGGATCCGAAGCCTGATGGCGCTGAAAGCGGAGCTGGAGCTGATGGTGGAAGGCTGCGGTCACGGCCGTGTCGATCAGTGCCGTGTCATCGAGGTGCTGGCGGATCACGGCCAGTGCAGCCATGCCCATCACTGATGGGGAGGGGAGGCAGAAATACCGCAATGCACAATCCAAAGGCGTTGCGCCTAAAGTTTGTGCGAATTATGATTCTGTTTTTGTTTAGCTTTTCGACCTATAACCCGTCGATCCGCTGCCATTACTTCTTGTGATCTAGTATGACCGGTTTCCAGAAAGCATTTGCTCCGATCGATGCGCCGAACGATGATTTTCAGTCGCTGTTTGCAACCCATCCGTCGCCGATGTGGGTCTACGAACCCGGCAGCCTTCGCTTCCTGATCGTCAACAATGCTGCCGTCGATCTCTACGGCTATTCGCGCCAGGACTACGCGCGCATGACGGTCCTCGACATCAGGCCGGAGCAAGAGCGCAAGCGAATGCGCGATGCCGTGCAGGCCCGTACGGATATGGAGCGTGCGGAGCGCTGGACGCATTTGAAGGCCAATGGCGAAACCCTGGAAGTGCTCACCTACGGACGGGCGGTTCGCTTCGACGGACGGGATGCGATCCTCGCGATCGTGCAGGACCGGACCGAGGTCAACGCAGCCCAAAGGCAGGTGAGCGATACACGCTCAATGCTGGACAGTATCGTCGACAACCTGCCCGTAGGCGTCTTCGTGAAGGACATGGAAGAAGACGGACGCTACATCCTTTTCAACGAAGCGTGTGGGGTCATCGTCGGCCACGATCCAGAAGGTATCATCGGTCAGAGCGACTCCATCATTTTCGAGGAGAAGCAAACGGCGATCTTTCGCGAGCAGGATTCCCGAGCTCTCGGGGCAGGTACAACCATCAGCTTCGAAGAGACGATGCAGCGCGCCGATGGGACGCCGCGGATTCTGCGGACGATCAAGCGGGCTCTGCCCGCACCGGACGGCGGCGTGCCGCGCTATGTCCTGGGCATTTCCCAGGACGTGACCGAGGAGCGATCGGTCGAGGCTCGTCTCGCTTACATGGCAATGCACGATGCGCTGACGGGCCTGCCGAACCGCGCCTCTTTCGCCGATCATATCCAGCGGGAGGCACCGGTCGCCACGACGGAAAACCCGCTGGCGCTGCTTTACCTCGATGTCGACCACTTCAAGCATATCAATGACAGCAAAGGGCATGCCGCGGGCGATGCGCTGCTATGCCAGGTCGCAGGGCGCCTGATGCAGCTTGTCGCCGATGGCGACCTCGTCGCGCGTCTCGGCGGCGACGAGTTTGCGCTGCTGCTCCGACTGGAGCGACGTGAGAACATTGAACGCTTTGCCGAACGGCTGCTCCGATCGTTATCGGCCCCATTTGATCTTGATGGCGTCGACGAGCACGTCACCTGCAGCATCGGCATTGCGCTTGCGCCGGAGCACGCCGAGGACGACGATGTCCTGATGCGAAACGCGGACCTTGCGCTCTACGCAGCGAAGGAAAGTGGTCGCTCGACCTATCGCTTTTATCTTCCTGAAATGCGCCTCGAAGCCGAGCGCAGGCACATGCTCACGGCCGAGCTTCACGAGGCGCTGCTAAAGGGCCAGTTTGAACTGCACTACCAGCCAATCGTGCAACTTGACGACGATGGTCTGGCGGGCTTCGAGGCCTTGATCCGCTGGCGCCATCCCGTACGAGGGCTGGTCCCGCCGATGGAATTCATACCCCTCGCCGAGGAGACGGGCCTTATCATTCGGGTCGGCGAGTGGGTGCTGCGCGAAGCCTGTCGGGCGGCGGCGGCCTGGCCCGATCACCTCAAGATCGCCGTCAATCTCTCCGTGTGCCAGTTTCGCCACAACAGCCTGCTTGCGACCGTTGTTGCGGTACTGGATGAGACCGGTCTCCGTCCTGAACGCCTTGAGATCGAGATCACCGAGTCAGTCTTCCTCGCCGACGTTGAGCAGAGCCTGCCGCTCTTGCGGGCGTTGAAGGAACTCGGCATCCGCATCGCCATTGACGATTTCGGCACCGGTTATTCCTCCTTCAGTTATCTGCGCGCCTTTGCCTTCGACAAGATCAAGCTCGACCGCAGCTTTGTCTCCGGCATCGAAACGGATCCGGGTAACTTGGCGATCGTGCGGGCGGTCGTCGGCATCGGCTCTGGTTTCAACGCGACAACGCTTGCGGAAGGGATCGAGACCGAAGAGCAGTTACGGAAATTGCGCGCCGAAGGCTTCAGCGAAGTACAAGGCTTCCTGCTTGGCACGCCTATGCAAYAGGCCGAGGCGGAGGCCCTGATTTACGGCGGAGCCTCTCCCTTGCTTGCCGCGACCGGCTCCTGAAATCATTACCTCGAAGGTGTCAGCTTTGCTGCGTGGATCGCTGACGGGGCAAGCTCCTGATTTATAAAGCAGTTCTAAGCCGCCTTTTCAACGGAAGCAGCGAAAGGCCGGCGAGCGAGGCAAAGGCTGCGCCGGCGAGAAAGGTTATCTGGTGTCCGCCCCAATCCCAGAGGGCGCCGGCGAGCACGCTCGCGGCGAGAAGAGCGACACCCGCAATCAGGTTGAAGATGCCGAAGGCGGTTCCGCGCAGTTCGGCGGGTGCGGCATCCGCAACAAGGGTCGCCAGCAGGCCCTGTGTAAAGCCCATGTGGAACCCCCACAGCAGTACTCCAATCCCGAGGCCTGCCAGCCCGGGAAGAAACGCAAGGCTGAGGTCGGCGAGAACGAGAAGCGCCAGCCCGACCATCAGCAGGGTTATCCTGTCGACACGATCCGCCATGACGCCTACCGGATAAGCCGAGATTCCATAGGCAATGTTCATGACGATCAGGACGATCGGAACGAACATGACGGGAAGTCCCATCTGTTGAGCATCAAGGATGAGGAAGGCCTCGCTGAACCGTGCAAGGGTGAAGACAGCAGAGACGGCAACGACCAGCCAGTAGATCACAGGCAGTCGAACGAGTTCCGAGGCTCGGAGCGGCACCCGAGCGCGCCCTTGGTCGGCATGCGGCGGTTCCTTGACGACAAAGAGGATGATCGCGACCGAGCAGAACGCCGGTATGACGGCGATCCAGAAGACCGTCGCATAGTGGTCGGCGGTCCACCACATCAGACCCAAGGCCAGTGCCGGCCCAAGGAAGGCGCCGACCGTGTCCAGCGACTGACGCAGACCGAAACTTGCGCCGCGGATTTCCTTCGGGCTGATGTCGGCTATCAAGGCGTCGCGCGGTGCGCCCCTGATGCCCTTTCCAACGCGGTCAACGAAACGCGCGGTCACGAGCCAGCCCAGCGACGGTGCCAGGGGAAACACTGGCTTTGTCAGCGCGGCCATTCCGTAGCCCAGGGCCACGAGCAGCTTTCGCTTGCCAAGCCAATCGCTGAGCGCTCCGGAAAACACTTTGGTGATGGCGGCGGTCGCCTCGGCAATGCCTTCGATCACGCCGACTGCAAATGCCGAAGTGCCGAGGATGGCAACCATGTAGACCGGAAGCAGCGCGTGGATCATCTCGGAGGAGATGTCCATGAACAGCGAAACGAAGCCGAGAGCCCAGACGCCTTTCGGGATCGCCCGCAGGGCTGCGGGTCGCGAGCCGGCAACGTCGACCATATCGAACTACCTTTCACAAACGAACCCGCCAGGGTCTTCTGCTTTTGAAATCTGACGGCGACCTGAAAAAGCGTCCGAAGCCTAGCGTGATATCGTCCTCCTCGTGCGCTCGGACACTTCAGTCTAGCCGCTGCGGGATCAATCGTTACATCTCAATTGTTTGCCGGCAGCGCAAGCAGGCGGAAAATGTTGACATAGCCGATTCACGCGTGGATCATATGGTCCATGGGGTCGCGATCACCCCACGAGGCGCCAGCCGAAGAGTCGCGTCCAACGAAGCCGCTAAAACGGAGGACGCGCGATGCCGTCATTCACCGAAATCTCAGCCGACAAACTGAACCGCCTCATCGGCACGCCGGGTGCGCCTGTCTTGATCGATGTGCGCAATGACGAGGACTTTTCCGCAGATTCTCGTCTCATTCCCGGATCGATCCGCAAGCCATTCAAGGATGTGGAGGAGTGGGGTGCCGAAATCCACGGTCCGGCCGTCATTGTCTGCCACCACGGCGCCAAGCTTAGCCACGGCGTTGCCGCGCATCTTCGCGTCATGGGTACGCAGGCCGAAACACTGGAAGGCGGGTTCGAGGCATGGATCAAGGCAGGCGGTCTCGCCGTGCCGGACGATAAGCTGCCGCCGCGGGACGCGAAGGGGCGGACGGTTTGGGTCACGCGCGCGCGCCCGAAGATCGACCGTATCGCCTGCCCCTGGTTGATCCGCCGCTTCGTCGATCCATCGGCTGTCTTCCTGTTCGTTCCCACCGCTGAAGTGCTGATGGTCGCCGACCGGTTCGGCGCAACACCGTTCGACATCGAGGATGTCTTCTGGAGCCATCGTGGCGAGCGTTGCTCCTTCGATATCATGCTGGAGGAGTTCACCCTTCAATCCCAGCCGCTCCTCAGGCTTGCGACGATCGTCCGGGCTGCCGACACCGCAAGGCTCGATCTCGCACCCGAAGCAGCGGGATTGCTGGCGGCTTCGCTCGGGCTCTCGCGGATGTTTGCCGATGACCTCGAGCAATTGCAGGCCGGCATGACCCTTTACGATGCCTTCTACCGATGGTGCCGCGACGCGACCGACGAAACGCACAACTGGCCCTCGGCGAAGAAGGGAAGTTAGATGACCAATCTTGCCACGAACAGGCCCGCCGACGACACGACGGGCGGGACGGGTCACGGTGTCTCCTTCGGCGAGGCCCTTCGCGTCTGGTTGCGCGTGGCGGCGTTGAGTTTCGGCGGCCCGGCCGGGCAGATCGCCGTCATGCACAGGATCGTCGTCGACGAAAAGAAGTGGATCGGCGAACACCGTTTTCTGCACGCCCTCAACTACTGCATGCTGTTACCCGGGCCAGAGGCGCAACAGCTCGCCATCTATATCGGCTGGCTCATGCACAGGACGGCAGGAGGCCTTGTGGCCGGCATCCTTTTCGTCTTGCCCGGCTTCCTCTCCATCCTGGCCTTAAGCTACGTCTACGTGATATTTGGCAACGTCGAGGCCGTCGAAGGCATGTTCTTCGGCCTCAAGGCCGCCGTGCTTGCGGTCGTCGTGCAAGCGGTCATTCGGATCGGGGGCAGGGCGCTCAAAAATCCCGCGATGGTCGTTATCGCGCTAGTGGCATTCTTCGCGATATTTGTGCTCCACGTCCCATTCCCGCTCATCATTCTGGCGGCGGCGATAACAGGCTTCCTCGGTTCCAAATCCAGTTCAAGGCTCTTCCAGGTGGGTAATGGCCACAAAACTGCGGCGGGTCACATCCTTGCCGATGCCGACTCCGCGCTTGGTGAGGAAACGCCGGTTCATGCGCGGCCAAACCTGGTGTGGTCGCTTAAGATCTCGGCTGTGTTGCTGGCACTCTGGCTCGGGCCGCTTCTGCTGCTCTACGTCTTCCGTGGCGGAGATGATGTGTTCACGCAGATCGGCATCTTCTTTAGCAAAATGGCCGTGGTGACTTTTGGCGGCGCATACGCCGTCCTCGCCTATGTCGCGCAGGAGGCGGTGCAGCACTATGGCTGGCTGCGGCCGACGGAGATGCTAGATGGACTCGGCATGGCCGAGACGACGCCGGGGCCGCTGATCATGGTTCTACAGTTCGTCGGGTTCATGGGCGCCTATCGCGACCCGGCTGGCCTCGATCCGATGACCGCAGCCACGCTGGCGGCGATGCTGACGACCTGGGTCACGTTCGTGCCGTGCTTCCTCTGGATTTTTCTCGGTGCGCCTTTCATTGAAAAGCTCAGGGGAAATGCGGCGCTCGCAAGTGCAATGTCGGCGATCACCGCTGCCGTGGTGGGTGTGATACTGAACCTCGCCATCTGGTTCGGTCTGCACTTTCTATTTGTCGAGGCTCGCGTCCATCAGTTCGGTCCACTATGGGTCGAACTGCCGGTCTGGTCGTCGCTCGCCCTGCCGTCGCTGGCTCTCAGCCTTGCCGCAGCGGTTGCGATCTTCCGGTTCAGGATGTCGGTGATCCCCACACTGCTTGGATGTGCTGCTGCCGGAATGGCGTGGAGGCTGATCGCGTCGTCCTGATCGAGCCGCGCTGCGAACCAGGGCGGCGCGAGTGATGAAACTTGCTTCCTCTTGCGCCGGACCCCAATCCTTTCTATATCCTCGCCACGAAAGTCCGGCGGCCGATCCCGCTCGGACGCAGGAAATCCGCCGGCTCAGATGGGCGGACCGCAACAAGCTTAGAATTGGCAGCCACCCGTGAATACACTGGATTTTGACAAGAGGCCGGAAGATACCCGCGTTGTCGTCGCCATGTCCGGCGGCGTTGATAGCTCCGTGGTGGCAGGCATTCTCAAGCGCCAGGGCTATGACGTGCTCGGCATTACGCTGCAGCTTTACGACCACGGCGCGGCCGTTCACCGTGCCGGTTCCTGCTGCGCCGGCCAGGATATCGACGATGCGCGTCGCGTTTGCGAAACGCTCGGTATTCCTCACTATGTCCTGGATTACGAAAAGCGCTTCCGGGATACGGTGATCAACCCCTTCATGGAAAGCTATGTGGCCGGCGAGACGCCGATCCCCTGCGTCTCGTGCAACCAGACGGTCAAGTTCGCGGATCTCCTGGCAACGGCCAAGGAGCTTGGCGCCGACGCGCTGGCGACTGGCCACTACATTCGCTCCCGCGCCAATCCGGCCCCCGGCAATCCCGGTCGCCGCGCCCTTTATCGCCCTGCTGATGCCGATCGCGACCAAAGCTACTTCCTCTTCGCGACGACGCAGGAACAGATCGATTACCTGCGCTTTCCGCTCGGCGGTCTGCCCAAGGCAGAAACCCGCAAGCTTGCCGAAGAGATGGGGCTTGTCGTCGCCAAGAAGGCCGACAGCCAGGACATCTGTTTCGTGCCGCAGGGCAAATATTCCGACATCATCAACAAGCTGAAGCCGAATGCGGCACTCGCAGGCGAGATCGTCCATCTCGACGGCCGCGTGCTGGGCCAGCATGAAGGCATCCTGCACTACACGATCGGCCAGCGCCGCGGCATCGGCGTCGCCACCGGCGAGCCGCTCTATGTCGTCTATCTCGATGCCCGCTCGCGCCGGGTCATTGTCGGGCCGAAGGAGGCGCTGGAGACGCACCGCGTCTATTTGCGGGATGTCAACTGGCTGGGTGACGAGCCGCTTGTCGAGGCGGCTTCGGGCGAGGGCTTCGTGTGCTTTGCCAAGGTTCGCTCGACGCGCGCGCCGACGCCTGCCGTCTTGCATGCCGATGCGACCGGCATCTATGTCGACCTCGCGGTTGGCGAGGCTGGCGTTGCGCCGGGCCAGGCCTGTGCGCTCTATTCGGCACCCGGCGACGACGCCCGCGTGTATGGCGGTGGTTTCATCGAACGCTCCGAGCGCGAACCGGCGGCGGAAGCTTCGCTGAAGGCGCTGTTGGCCAGCCCGGTCGCGGCCTGAAAAAGCCTGTGGTATTTTCTCGATCATGCGCTTGACACAAAGCCGAAGCGCACCTTATAAGCCGCTCATCCCACGGGCCGAGCGCATCGCGAACGGCACCGTTGACCAGTGGCGGAGTAGCTCAGTAGGTCAGAGCAGAGGAATCATAATCCTTGTGTCGGGGGTTCAAATCCCTCCTCCGCTACCAGTCAAATGACGCATTTTCTTCTGTGGACTTTCCCATAAACCTTGGCTGCGGGCCTTTCTCCGTTGCTTACCCCTGTGCACCATGGGTCTGCGCTGTTGTCATCATTGTCGCTTAGACTGCTCGGCGAAAATCACGGATCGGATTTGAGAATGGCGAAGAAGCCGAAACGGGAACATTCCGAGCTTGCCGGTGAGTTTACCGATGATGGCGTGACCGTGCTCGTCGACATCTTCCGTCCGGCGGGTACGAATGGCGACTGGAAAATGGAAGTGGTGACCCAGCACGAGGATCTCATCGAATGGGAAGAGCCCTTCGCGACCGATCGCGAGGCCTTTGACGAGTTCCTGGCGACGATCGCACGCGAGGGGATCCGAACATTTCTGGAGGAAGAGGACCCGTCCGTCCACTAGCCCTTGCATCGTCGCGAAGGCTCGCGGCCGGCCGGCAAGCGGAGAATTGCTCGCAGCGCTCTACGTTCCGGAATATTGGTCCGCTCCGAAAGCGCCAGTTTGTTCGACGCAAAGCCGGCGCCCAGAAAGGTTTTCAGCTTCAGTAGGGCATAGTCTTCGCAGTCGCCTTTGTTGTTGATGGGAAGCGACCAGTATTCGGATTTCCCCGATGTCTGTGCGTCCGTCGCCAGCGTTGACCTGCCTGTTCACCTTTTGAAGCAAAGGCATAGCCTTCTCGTCGGTCATCTCGTGGCCGCCGTTGCCATGGCAAAGCCAAGTATAGCGCGTGCAAGCCGAGGGGAAGCCTATCGGCGCTCCAATGGCGCCTGATGCGCGCAGGGCGGATCCTGCATAGCTCTCACCAGAAAACGCTGTGAAAACAAGCGTGAACGCTGCGAAAGCTGCCAAGGTCCGCGTCGAAAACATCCTATCGGCTGAGTGCTGCGCAACCAAGGTGGCGGTAACGAAGGCGGCGGTAACCAGGGTGGCGGTAACGAAGGTGGTGGCAACCAAGGCGGTGGCAACCAGGGTGGTGGCCACCAGGGTGGCGGCAACCAGGGTGGCGGCAACCAGGGTGGTGGAAACCAGGGTGGTGGAAACCACCACTAAGGCTTATCTTACACGGCGACCAGCCTCAGTTCAGAGAAGCAAAGCCCGGGCGTATGTCCGGGCTTGGTCATTTCATCGTTGAGCAGTCTCAAAATCTGAAGCCAACGCCGACGGTAACAACCTTCTGATTGAAAACGGTGTCTATGCCCAAAAGGACTTTGCTGCCGTAGTCGTTGTAACGACATTCCACGCGCCCGAAGATGTTGTACGTGAAGGCGTAGTCGAGACCGGCTCCGGCGGTCTACCCTGAGAACTGGCATCGAAGCCGTTCCAGGTGAAAACTGGGGCTGCTGGTACAACCGCGGCCGCCCCCTCATAAGATCGGGGGGCGACGCCGCCCCTGCAAGACCAATGAAGGCCGCCGAGGCGGCAGCGATACGAAAATGCGCGATAAATCCCTCTCCTATGACAAGGGTCCACTCACTTTGCGCACCGATCGGGCTAGGTCCGATCGGTGATCGCGGTCCATGCTGCGTGAGCGAACGTGGCCCTGTCTGAACGGGTCCATTACGAAGTTCTGATGTAGAGGACTACTGGAGAGGAGTGCGGAGCGCTTATCCGTTGGCCAATGTCTCGTGACGGTCAAGGGCGAACGAGCGCGTTTCTTCGGCGGGCATCGCCTTGCCGAAGAGATAGCCCTGTCCGACATCGCAGCCGAGTTGAAGCAGGTGGCCGAGTTGGCGATGCTCTTCGATGCCCTCGGCGGTGGTCTGTATGTTGAGGCTGCGCCCGAGCCCAAGCATGGCGCGGATGATTTTTTCCTGACGCTCATCATCGCGGTACGTTGCGATGAAGCTCTTGTCGATCTTGATCTTGTCGAAGCGATAGCGGGCGAGCTGGGCGAGGCTGGAGTAGCCGGTGCCGAAATCGTCAAGCGCGATCTGAACGCCTGCATCGTGGAGTTCATCCAGGATGATTGCGGCAACCGCCGGATCCTGGATCAGGGCATTTTCGGTGATCTCGATCTCCAGACGACTTGGCGGAAGACCATTTGCCGACAACACCTTGAAGATGCGCGAGGCCAGCAGCTTGTCCTCCATTTGCACCGGAGAGACATTGAAGGAGAGGGTAACGTGGTCGTCCCAGGCCAGGGCGTCTCCGCAGGCCTGCGCCAGAAGGTCTTCGAAAAGCTCGGTGATCAGTCCGGTCTCTTCGGCAATGCCGATGAACTCCGGCGGCGGAATGGCGACGCCTTCTTCGTCCGTCCAGCGAGCGAGCGCTTCGAAGCCGCAGACCGTGCCTCTCTTGAGATCGATCAACGGTTGATAGAAGGGGCGGATGGCCTTTTGCTGAATTGCGACGCGCAGCTTGGATTCCAGCGTCGCGCGCTTTGCCACCTTGTCCTGCATCGAGGCTTCGAACACCATGTGGTGGTTGGGGCCGCGTGACTTCGCCTCGTACATGGCGAGGTCGGCTCGGTGGGCCGCGTCCTCGAGCGGCTCTTGACCCTGCTCCCAGCGATCGTGGCCGACGCTGGCGCCGACTTCGACCGCGAACCCGTTGATGTGAATGGGCCGTGTTACGGCTTGAATGAGCAAACGCGCGAAGCGTTCTTCATGGCGGGAGGAGAGGCCAAGCGCAACGACGACGAACTCGTCGCCGCCGAAGCGATAGACGCAGTCCGCGTTTCCGATTGCGCAGATCCGTTTTGCCACCTCGATCAGAAGGGCGTCGCCGCCATTGTGGCCGACAAGGTCATTGACCTTCTTGAAGCCATCGAGGTCTATCGAGAAGATTGTCACGTTCTGCTCCCACTCGTCACCTTCGACGTCGGTCTTCGTCCTTCGCGGCGGGACTTTCCGTTCGAACGCATAGCGGTTGGGAAGTTTGGTGAGGTGGTCGTGGGTTGCTGTCCAGTCGGCCTTGGCCTGAGCGGTGGCCCGCAGCTCCATCTCCTTGCGCAAATCGACAATGCGCAGGATCGAATAGACGAAGCTCATCGCCCCGCCGATGCCAAGGGCGAGGACGAGCTTGTCTGCACCATAGCTTTCGTAGGCGCCGACGAAGGCGACCACACAGTTATCCAGTTCCAGGATTGCACCGACGAGCCATAGCGTTACCCCCAACGCCATGACCAACAAGCATTGCCTCCCGGCCCTGCTCTGGAAGAATACCGGCATGCTTTACTCCATCTCCACCCGGGCGCTGATGTATCATGGAAGTCTGAAGCGTTTGTTGAAATCAAAGGGCGATTTCTTGTTATCGAATCGCTATCACGGCGTGTGAACTGGCTCGAAAGCCGCGGTGAAAAACGAGGCGAGCGCTTGTCGCTCGCCTGTTGTTCTCAAAGTCTGGTTAGAAGGGTGACGCTGACGACGAGCAGGAGAAGCATCCCGGCGCCAGTCATACGTAGCAGACGCGTGCGTCGCATCCGCGCGCCGCTCCAATCATAGGGCATGCAAAGTCCTCCTTGGGGCAAGGATTGACAGCCCGACGGTGTCGGGTCGAAAAACTATCGCATCGATTGCTTGCGTAAGGCTGGACTAAATTATCGCCCTGAAAATTAGGTGGTTTGTCCTTCGAAGCGCAGGGACCAGCGGCTTCCGTTGCTGGTCATGTGAGCGACGGCGAGCGGTTCGATATCGGTAATCCAGAATGATGACAGGGGGGCATTCAGCGTGCCGATGATGGCTGCTCGGATGACCGCCGCATGGGTAATGGCGATGATGTTACCGCCGGACTGCAAGTGCTCGCGCATCCAACCGTTTACACGCATGCACACGGCAGCGATCGCCTCGCCACCATGCGGTGCTTCCTCCGGTTGCGCCATCCAGGCGGCAAGGTTCTCGGGTTCCGCTTGCTGGATCTCGGCGATCGAACGGCCCGCCCACCGGCCAAAATCGCAATCGGCGAGCGCCTCGGAAACTTCCGGCTGCAAGCCAAGCGCGCCGGCCGTCTGCCGCGCGCGCAGCGTCGGGCTGGCGAAGACGCTGTCGGCGTGCCGCAGGCGTGGGGTGATTGCCCGTGTGGCAATGATTGCCTTTTCATTCAGCGGTTCGTCCTGCGGGAAGCGCGCCTCGCGGTTGGCGGCCGTCGGGCCGTGGCAGATCCAGGTAAGGCGCGTCATCACGTTCGTTGTCTCCGGATATAGGGGAGCGTGGCCCGCCGCTGCATGAAGTTTCGTTGACAGGTTCGAAGCGGCAGATATAACGGTGATGTTGTGGGTTTGGAAACCGGTGAAATTCCGGTGCGGTCGCGCCACTGTGATCAGGATGAGGATACCTCGGACTGGAAGTCAGACCCTGCCACGCAACGATTCTCGACTGAACGCGTCATTCCAGGAGGAATACATGTCTGACACTACTTTTGCGCCCGTCGCCGCACCGGCTCCGATTCCGGTTGGCGAGCTTTTGCCTTGGGCCATCTTCGGCGGTCTACTGATGCTCATCGCCATCTATTTCGTCGGTACCGAAGAGGGCGCGATGGCGCTTTTCAACGGTATGTACGTGCACGAGTTCGTGCATGACGGCCGGCATCTCCTCGGCTTTCCCTGCCACTAAGGGAGTTCCGGACATGGTTGGAAATCTTTTGCTTCGCGGCATGCTCGCGGGGGTGGTCGCTGGCGTCCTCGTTTTCGCCTTTGCGCATACTTTCGGCGAGCCGCTTGTCGACCAGGCGATCGCGTTCGAGGAGGCGGCCGCCCAGGCGGCGGGTGAAACTGCTGAGCCTGAAATCGTCAGCCGCGCCACGCAGGCGGGCCTTGGCCTCTTAACCGGTGTAATGGCCTACAGCATTGCTGTCGGCGGCCTGTTTGCCCTCGTATTCGCCTTTATCCAGGGGCGGTTCAGCAATCTGAGCGCCCGCGGGACCTGTGCCGTCATCGCCGCTGCGGCGTTTGTCGCTATCGTGATCGTACCCAACATAAAATATCCGGCCAATCCGCCGGCAGTCGGCAATCCCGACACCATTGGCGTCAGGACCGAGCTGTTTTTCCTGATGATCGTCGTTTCGATCGCTGCGCTTGTAGCTGCAATTGCGCTTGCACGCCGCCTCACGCCGCGGTTCGGTATGTGGAATGCGGCAATCGCGGCAGGTCTGGCCTATGTCGGTTTCATCGGCCTCGTGCAGTATCTGCTGCCGCCGATCAACGAGGTTCCGGAGAACTATTCGGCTATGGTTCTCTGGCGTTTCCGTACGACCACGATCGGGATGCACGCCATCCTATGGGGCGTTCTTGGCCTGGCCTTTGGTGCTCTGGCCGAGCGCAAGCTCGGTGCCGCACCCAGGCTCAGCGCTCGCGCGTCGGTCTTCCATTGATCGGAGAAGGCTCCGGAGCAATCCGGAGCCTGTCCTCAGAGATGACCAGTCGGCGTCCCATTTTTCTTGTAGCCATGATTGCTGTCCTGCAGCTTTGGTCCGTCGCGGCCGACGCGCACCAGCGGAGCAGCAGCGGTTCCCAAAGCGGCATCGCGATCGCCGAGATCTCACATGGCGAAATGGTCATGATGGCGGAGTATCGCGATCGGATCATTGATCTCGCGGCGCGTGCCACGGACACGAACGAGCCGTTCCGACGCGTGCTGAACTATGCGCAGATCCAGCATGCCTATTGTCTCTGGGGCAAGATGCCGGGCGGGGTGACCGACGAGGCCAGTCCATTCAATGAATGCTCGCACGCCTACCTCGCGGCAACGAAGGCCGTGCTCCTGTCGATGCGCAACATGGGCGCGGAGGCGGACGAGGCGGAGGCCATCGTCTCTGCGATCGACGCCGGCATGGTGTTGCGCGGTCTGGCGCTGATCACCTGCGAGTTCAGCGGTGAGGCGTTCAACACTGCGGATGTCGTTCGCCCGGTGTGGAGGAATGTTCCCTTGCATCCCGGCAGCATGGTGACGGTTACCGGCTTCGCGGCGGTGTTGCTGGCTGCGGCATATTGTGGACGGCGGCTGCTTCGGTGGATCGCGCCCTGACGAAACCTGCTCCGGCAGACCGTCCTTAATTTGACCCTGAAAGGCTCTAGGCTGTGGTGACAATTTAACGATCCGGGATTCCATTCGAGTCGCAAATCAGATTCAACGCTGACTTTTGGAGGTCGGCGATGGATGGTGAGGTTCTTCGAGATGACCAGTGGGAGCGGCTGAAGCCGTTTGTGCCCGGTGGTCGCA